>JACQDI010000669.1 GCA_016201195.1 Acidobacteriota bacterium
ACCCGCTCACAAGCGCCACGCGGATCCTCGGCTCGAGGGCGGCTGAGAACACCGTGCACGTGCCTCCGCCGGAGATGCCCATGCAGCCCACGCGCTTCGCGTCAAGCTCCGGCCGCGTCGAGATGAAGTCGATGGTGCGCATCACGTCCCAGACGCGCCAGGCAATCATGGTCTGGCCCACCAGCAGCGCCCCGCCCGCCGCGGGCTGGCAGGCGGACTGGCCGAGCCTTCCCTTGCCGGCGGTGGTCGGGTCGCGCCGGCAGCCGAAGGCCATCGGCTCGATGGCCACCGCAGCAAGGCCCGCTTCGACCGTCTGAATGGCGAAGTCGTGCTGGTACCCATCCTTGTTTGCGCGATCCTGCCCCTTGTCATCGATGCCGACGATGTCGTCCACCCCGCGGCCGTGGCCGGGGACACAGACCATGGTCGGAAGCGGGCCCTTTGCTCCCTTTGGCGTCAGGATGTAAGCCAGCACGCTGACCCCTTTGCGGCTGTCGAAGACGACCTTCTCGCGCCGGTAGCCGGGAAACTCGCGGGTCTCGAGCGTCACCGGCCGCAGGGGATCGCGTTGCGCCGGGAAGCCGCCCACCAGTTCGGTGAGCTTGGCGCGTAGTTTCTTCTGCCAGGCCTCGGCCTGCTTCGCGTTCGCAGCCTGAAACCGCAGCTTGCGGGGAGCGGCGGCGTAGAGATCGAGTGTGTAGGCCACCGGGTCGAAGCGGCGATCCGCGGTGCTTGCCGTCTCCACTCCAGTAAGCGGGCCCACGTAATTCGAGGCCGTCTGGGCCGGAGCCGCCTGGGCGGCCAGGGCGCCGGCGGCGACGCGGGCCAAATCTCGACGCGACAGTTTTCTCATTTTTGCCACCCCGGGCAGAGGCATTTCGCCAGTAAATCCAAGAATAATCCGACGTCGGTCACCACCCCGACCGCCTGGCCGGTCCCCCGATCGGAGACCTTGGTGGCCACCGCCGGGTTGATGTCCACGCAAACGATTTTCACCCAGGAGGGGAGCATGTTGCCGGTGGCGATCGAGTGCAGCATCGATCCAAGACATAGCACCAGCCCGGCGCCGCGAAGCTGCTCCTGGTAGAGGTCCTGCGCCATGTTCATGTCGGCGACGGTGTCGGGAAGCGGTCCGTCATCGCGGAGGCTCCCCGCCAGCACGAAGGGCACGCCGCTGGTCACGCACTGGTAGAGAATCCCCGAGGTGAGGCGTCCGCACTCCACCGCCTGGCGGATGCCGCCGCAGTGGTAGATGGCGTTGATGGCACGCATGTGGTTGCGGTGGCCGTGTTCCTCGAGCCGCCCATCGTTGAGGCGCACGCCGAGCGATGTCCCGTGCAGGGCCGATTCCGCGTCGTGCACGCCCAGGGCGTTGCCCGCCAGCAGCGCGTCGACGAAGCCTTGCCGGATCAGCTCCGCCAGCGCCGGGCCGCCTCCGGTGTGCACCACCACCGGCCCGGCCACCACCACCACGCGCTGTTCCTGCTCCTTGGCTTGGCGCACCAGGGCGGCGGTCTGCTCCACGGCCGTCTGCACCTGGCGCTCCGAGGAGATGCCGTTCGACATGAAGGCAAACGCCAGCCGGTTGCGCTCCTTCGATTCGGGCATCACGCGAATGCCATGCTGGCCGCACACCACCAGGTCGCCCTGGCGGATGTCGCGCAGCCGCCGGCACACGGCCCGCTTGCCCTCCACCACGATCACTGCGTCCATCCGCTGATTCTCCACGTCCGCCCACGCCCGCTTGATCCGCACCTGGGTGCGGTGATTGGTGGTCGAGTAGAAATCCTCCGGCGCGCAGCAATCCCGCTCCACCTCCCGCAGCACCGCGTTTTCTTTGGACACGGGCGAGCAGCCCAGGCCGAGCAGGTCTTCGAGCAGCCGGCCCATGCTCTCCTCGGTGGGCGCCTCCACGCGCATGCGCATGTACGAGGCCTCGCTGTTGGTCCGGCCGATGCGGAATTCCTCGACCTGGAAGCTGCCCTGGTGCTCGACGACCTTGTCGAACACCGCCTCCATCACGTGCGAGTCGATGAGGTGGCCTTCCGCCTCCACGGTCTCGTGAAATGCCTTCATAAACCAACAGTCTACCGTATTGCCTTCCAGGCCAGAAACAGCCCGTCCGGCGCCACGTCCTCCCAGTAAGAAAGGAACTGGCTCTCGACCTGGCGGCAGTGGCGGCCGAGCAGCCGCTCCATTTCGCGCCGCCCGAACCATTTCTCCCAGGCCGGTGTTTCTAGCCGCCCTGTCATCTCCACGTTCTTGTCGATGATGACAACCCGCCCACCCGGGCGTGTGACCCGGCACATCTCTCCGACCGCCGCCTCGATCTCGATCGCGTGCTCGAGCGACTCCGTAGCATAAACGGCATCAAAGCGCCCGTCGGGAAACGGCAGGTCGGTCATGGGACCTTGCTTCGTGTGAATCCCCTCCGGGACGTAGCGCAGCATCTCGGCGGAGATATCCAGGCCCCAGATCTCGGCCTCCGGATAGCGCTCGTGGAGAATGCGGGCGAAGCGACCTTTGCCGCAGCCGACATCGAGCGCGCTCTTGCCGCTGAGGTCACCGAAAAAGTCGAGGATCAGCTTGACGTGGTAAATGCGCGGATCGATGGTCGATGGGAAATGCTCCTCGTCGGAGGAGTCACGGTCGAAGGCGGCGCGGATTCGCTCTTGCATCTCCCGCAGCTCGCGCGCGGCAGCGGTGATCTCGGCGGCCAGAGCAGGATCGTCCGGGCCCACGGCGGGCGCCTGCTCGATGCGCGCGGCAACTTCGCGCCGGCCCCACGCCCGCAGCACCGGCGCCAGTTCGGCCAGCGCTGCGGCCACCTCCGGCCCCGGCTGCCGGGCGGCCCGCAAGGCCAGCTTCTCCGCCCCCTCCAGCACCTTCTGAATCGGCAGCCGCCGGCTTCTTTTTTCGAAAATCGAAAAATTCATCTCTTGTCAACGCTACTCCACAAACCGGTGCCGCGCCAGCAGCGCCAGGGTCTTACCCACGGTGGCGCCGATCTTCATCTTGCCCGTTCCTGGTTTCCGGTCGTAGCGCAGGATCATGGGGACCTCGCAAATCCGCACGCCGCGCCTCCGCAGTCGCAATAGGATCTCCGCCATCGAGGCGAACCCTTTCTCTCGCAGCACCCTGGCTCCCCCCTGGGGAAAAGTCTCCTGCACCACCGCCGCCCGATACGCCCGGAAGCCACTGGTGTAGTCCCGCGCCCCGGGGATGGGATAGAGAACCTGGAAAAGGATGCTGGCGCAGAAGCTCATCAAACGCCGCAGAGCGCTCAAGCCCACCACTTGCGCGCCGGGCCGGTACCGCGAGGCGATCACCACGTCATAGCCGCCGTTGATCCGCTGCGCCATCTCCCGGATCAGCGCCGGCGAGTGTGTGTCGTCGGCGTCCATCGTGACGATCACGTCGTCCGCGCCGGCCAACTCCCCCGCCCGGCGCAGGCCGTCCTCGATGGTCTCCCCCAGGCCGCGGTTCTCGCGATGCTGAACCAGCTCGACTGGCAGGCGCGAAGACCATTCCCGGGCCACGCCGGCGGTGCCGTCCGTGCTCCCGTCGTCCACGATCACCACCCGGCCGCCGTAACCCTGCCGCAGAATGTCGTGCTCGAAGGCCGCCAGCAGGCGAGGCAGGGCCTCGGCCTCGTTGTAGGCGGGCAGCGTGAGGAAGACTTGCATCCGGGGTTGACGGGCCTCCGTCATTATAACGCCCGACCGTGGCAAACCATCTCCACCTGCGCTAGGATGGAAGCAGAACCTGTCCCGCTGAGAGGCGTTTTTGGTGAGCGCATCCGAACTCTCCATCCTGGAACAGATCGTGGTCCGCAAGCGGGCCGAGCTGTTGCTCGACCAGACGCGGATGCCGCTGAGGGAGCTCGAAAACCGCACCCAGCCCGCCCGCCGCGGCTTCCGCCGGGCGCTCGAACGCCGCGCGCCGGCGGTGATCGCCGAAATCAAGCGGGCCTCGCCCTCGGGCGGGGTTATCGCCGAGCAGTTTGAGCCGGCCGACATCGCCCGCCGCTATGAGG
>JACQDI010000670.1 GCA_016201195.1 Acidobacteriota bacterium
CAAAGTGATGATGGATACCTACCACTTCTGGGGAGGGGTAAGCAAATTCGAGGATCTGTCGCTGCTGCGGGACAGGGAGCTTCACCATCTGCATTTTGAGGATACGCCGGCTTCGCCGCCGCGCGAGCAGTTGCAGCAGAGGCACCGCGTGCTTCCGGGGGAGGGAATCGCTCCGTTGCGGAGGATTGTGGAGGCGCTCAAGAGCAAGGGATACTCCGGTCCGGCGGCGGTCGAGATGTTTGATCCGGCGATTCAGAAGGCTTCCCCTTACGAGGTCGCGGCGAAGGTTCGGCGGGCCGTGGAAGGGCTGCTGTGAAAAACAAGGCAAAAGGCAAGAGGCAAAAGGCAAAAGGCAAAAATCAAGGAAGGGCTGCATTTTTTAAGCTTAAGAGTGCTCCCTTCCTTAATTTTTGCCTTTTGCCTTTTGCGGTTTGCCTTTTGCCTTTCTTTTTATACGCAAAGCCCTTCGATGCCGCCGCGCTGCTGAAGCTGGCGAGGATCTCGGATCCAATGCTCTCGCCGGACGGAAGGCAGGTGGCGTTTGTGGTGCAGACGCCGGACGTGGAGAGCAACACCCGGCCGGAGCACGTTTACGTGGTGGGGATCGAGGGCGGCGCGGCGCGGCGGCTGACCACCGAGGGATCCCTGAATGAGCGGCCGCGCTGGCTGCCGGATTCGAAGCGGCTGGCGTTTGTTTCCAATCGCTCGGGATCATCACAGATCTGGATCATGGCCGCCGACGGGAAGAATGCGCGGCAAGTAACGAATCTTTCGACCGAGGCCGACGGGGTGCTGGTTTCGCCCGATGGGAAGAACCTGGTGTTCACGAGTCAGGTCTTTCCCGCTTGCAAGGACGAGGCATGCAACAAAGCGCGGCTCGAGGCGCAGCAGAAGAGCAAGGTCAAAGCGCGGGCGTATACGGCGTTGCTGTACCGGCACTGGAACCGGTGGGACGATGGGCGGCGCAGCCACGTCTTCGTGGTGGGTGTGGATGGCGGGATGCCACGGGACCTGACGCCGGGGCCGCGCGATGCGCCGGCCTTCCAGCTCGCCGGGCCGGACGGGTACGCCATCTCGCCCGACGGCCAGGAACTCTGTTACGTGAGCAACCCCGACGAGCAGCCGGCGGCGAGCACGAACAACGAGCTCTACGTAGTGCCGATCGCAGGCGGCCCGGCGAAGAAAATCACCAGCAACCCCGGCGACGACAAGTCGCCGCTCTACTCGCCCGACGGGCGCTACATTGCGTATCGGGCCCAACTGCGCGCCGGTTACGAGAGCGACCGCTGGCGGTTGATGCGCTACGAGAGAGCCACCGGGGGGGTCGCGAACCTCACCGAGACGTTCGATCGTTGGGTGGATTCTTTCGCCTGGTCCCCGGACTCGAGCCGCCTGTTTTTCACCGCTGAGGACCGGGGCCGGCAGCCGATCTTCACCATGTCCGTCGCCGGCGGCGGCATCCGCATCGCCATCGGGGGCGACGCGCGGCTGGGCGACATCCAGCTCGCCCGCGACGGCAAGACCATGGTTTATTCGGGCCAGAGCGGTTCGAGCCCGGTGGAGGTCTTTCGCGGCTCCTCTTCGGGCGGAGCGCCGGTGAAGCTGACCCATTTGAACGACGCCGTGCTCGCCGAGTATCGCACCACGCCGCTCGAGGAGGTCTGGTACGAGGGCGCCGATGGGGCCAAGGTGCATGGCCTGGTGGCCAAGCCGCCGGAGTTTGACCCTAAGAAGAGGCACCCGCTGCTGGTGCTGATCCACGGCGGGCCGCAGCAGGCCTGGGGCGAGGGCTGGACCTATCGCTGGAACGCGCAGGTGTTCGCCGGGGCCGGCTATGTTGTATTCATGCCAAACCCGCGCGGGTCGCCCGGATTCGGCCAGGCCTTCATCGACGGCATCAACGGGGATTGGGGCGGCAAGGTTTACGAGGACATTCTGCGCGGCGTCGACTTCCTGCAGCAGCGACCGTACGTGGACGGCGGGCGGATGGCGGCGGCCGGAGCCTCCTACGGCGGCTACATGGTGAACTGGATCCTCGGCCACACCGACCGCTTCAAGGCGCTCATTTCGCATGCCGGAGACTTCGACCTGCGCAGCGCCAACCTCGAAACCGAGGAGCTGTGGTTCCCCATGTGGGAATTCAAGGGGATGCCCTGGGAGAACCCGGAGATGTACGCGCGCTGGTCGCCCTCGGAGTTCGTGGCGCACTTCAAGACGCCGACCTTGATCACCCACGGGGAGCTGGACTACCGGGTGCCCTACGGGCAGGCGCTCCAGTTGTTCACCGCGCTGCAACTGAAGAGGGTGCCGTCGAAGCTGCTGCTGTTTCCCGACGAGGGTCACTGGATCCTCAAGCCGCAGAACAGCATGCTCTGGTACCGGACGTTCCTGGAGTGGCTGGAGCAGTGGCTAAAGCCGTGAGGAAGAAGACAACGCTGGCGGTGGTGATCTTCGCCGCCCTGGTGCTGGGGCTGATCCTGTTTTCGACGCTGAGTCTCGGAGGATACTCCTGCGAGGTATGCATGGAGTTCCACGGGCAGCAGAGGTGCCGCACGGCCAAGGGGTCGACCAGGGAGGAGGCGCGCAAGACGGCGATCGACAACGCCTGCGCGTTTCTGGCCGGAGGGGTGACCGACAGCATCGCCTGCACCAACACACTGCCGAAGAGCGTAAGGTGCCAGTAGTAGGGCGGCTCCCCTGAGCCGCTCGGACCCCCGGCCAGCTCCGACGGTTCGGCCAGGGGGGGCCGCCGGGCCGCCCTACAGCCTTGATTCTGGATGGGGGTTCCTGGTAGTCTCCAAAAGGACTTACCAAGTGCACGGGGGGCTACACATGACTAGGCTTTTTGGACTGGCGTTATTGCTGGGGGAACTGCTGTGCGCGCAAGCCCCCACCGGCGAGATCACCGGGACGGTAACCGACCCGACCGGGGCGGTGGTGGCCGGGGCGGCCATCACCCTGACCAACCCGTCGACCAACCTGCAGCGCGTCGTAACCACGAACACGGCGGGCGTCTACAGCCTTCCCGCGCTGCTGCCCGGCAACTATTCGCTGAAGGTGGAGATGCAGGGCTTCACCGCGCAGGTGCGGGGCGATATCGAACTGCAGGTGGCGCAGGTGGCGCGGCTGGATTTTGCGCTGCAGGTGGGCAACGTCTCCGAGGTGGTGGAGGTGGCCGGTGGCGCGCCGGTGCTGCAGACCGAGACCACGGAGATCGGCACTGTCATCGAGAACCGGCGGATTCTAGAGCTGCCGCTCAACGGGCGCAACTACCTCCAGCTCGCCTCGCTGATCCCCGGGGCGACCACCAACGGGCCTGCCTCCTCGCAGGGACAGCAGCGGATGGGCGGCAGCCGCAACCAGTTCGCCTTGAACGTGGCCGGCCAGCGGGTACACTTCAACCACTTTTCGCTCGACGGCATCGAGAACACCGACCCCAACTTCAACACCTACCTGTTCCTGCCGTCGCTCGACGCGTTGCAGGAGTTCAAGGTCGAGGCCGGACTGTTCCAGGCCGAATACGGGCGGGCCATCAGCCAGGTCAACGTGACTACTAAGGGCGGGACCAACGACCTGCACGGCAGTCTGTTCGAGTTTCTGCGCAATGCCAAGCTCGACGCAAAGAACTTTTTCGACAGCCCGCGCGATCCCATCCCGCCCTTCAAACGGAACCAGTTTGGGGCCACGGTGGGCGGCCCGGTCACCATCCCACACCTGATCGACGGCAAGAACAAGCTGTTTTTCTTCTTCGATTGGGAAAGCCTGCGGGAGCGCAAGGCGCTAACGCTGAATGCCACAGTGCCCTTCGCCGACGACCGCGCGGGTAGTTTCGCCAGCTTCCCCCGCGCCATCTTTGATCCGGCCTCCCGGGTGTTCAACGACGCCGGGCAGGTCACAGCGGCTACCCAGTTTCCGGGCAACGTCATTCCGGCCAGCCGCATCCATCCCACCTCGGCCACGGTGTTGAAGCGCTTCTACCCGCTGCCCAACCGCAGCCTGACGGTGCAGGCCAATAACTTTCTGAACACCGAGGGAGGGCGTAGCGACAGCGACCAGTACACGCCGCGCATCGACTGGGTGCAGTCGTCCAACTCGAGCTGGTTTTTCCGCTACAGCCACGCCAACGAGATCCAGTACATCCCCATCAACATTCCCGACCAGGGCAACAATGTGGATGTGAAGGTCCGCCAGGGCATGCTGGCCAACACCCGGGTCATCGGGCCGAACAAGGTAAACGAGTTCCGGTTCGGCGTCAGCCGGCTGGAGGCGGGCAACCTGCCGCAGCGGGCTTTCAAAGAAAACGTGGCGGAGCAATTGAACATCCCCGACGTGTCGCGCGATTTTCCGCTCTACTACGGGATTCCGGTGTTTCAGATCAGCGGTTTCTCCAATGTCGGTGAGTGCAACGACTGCCCGTTCGTGAACTGGGACACCGTCATGCAGTGGCGGGACGATTTTTCGTGGAACCGCGGCAAGCACAGCTTCAAGCTGGGCGCCGACCTGCGGCGCACGCGCTACAACCAGATCGGCGCCGTGGTGCCGCGTGGCCGCTTTAGCTGGGGTCAGCAGTACACGACCAACCCCGCGATTGCCAATCCCAATGCCACCACCGGCGCCGCGATGGCCGATTTTCTACTGGGGCTGATGAACAACAGCGAGAGCCAGGTGGGTGCGCCGATCGCCAACTACCGGACCTCCTACTTTTCGTTCTATTTCCAGGACGCCTGGAAGGTCACCCCCAACCTGACCGTGAACTGGGGCCTGCGGTGGGAGAACGAGCCGCCGTACCTGGACAAGCACGACGCCATCGTCAACATCGACTTCCGCTGGGACAACTCGATCGAGCCGACTTACGTGCGAGCCGGCACCGGGGACCCCTACGAGGGCAACCCGCCCTTCCGGCTGCCCTCCACGGTGAAGTATGTCCGCGACGGGCGGTTCGGGCGGCGAGCCTACAAGAACGACCTGAACGACTTCGCCCCGCGCCTGGGCGTGGCCTACAGCCTGAACAACAAGACGGTGATCCGTACCGGGGCCGGGATCTACTACGTCCGCGACATCGGCAACGCCGTGTTTGACGTGGTGCGCAACGCGCCGTTCACCATCCGGCGCAACGAGCCGGCCAACACCTTGCGCCCCAACCTGACCTGGGAAAGGCCGTTCACCAAAACGGGCGTGCCGACCTTCATCTTGATCAACGAGTTCGGGGAGCCCACCTCCTACGTCGGCCAGTGGTCGTTCGGGGTGCAGCGCGAGTTGAGTCGCGACACCTCGTTGGAGGTGACTTACCTAGGATCGACGGGGGTGCACCTGCGGCGGCTGCTGAATTACAACCTGGCGCCTCCGGGCGAGGGCGACATCACCCCGCGCCGGCCGTTTCCAAAATTCGGCCAGTTCCAGACCATGGCCGCGCCCAGCCATTCCAGCTATCACGCCTTCCAGGCGCGGTTGCAGCGGCGTTTCTCCAAGGGCCTGACCGTGCTGAGTTCGTTCAGCTTCGGCAAGTCAATCGACAACGGCAGCGGCATCCGCACCACCGACGGCGATACGCTGACGCCCTCCAACCCTTACAACCTGCGGCTGGAGCGCGGCTACTCGGCCTTCGACTTCCGCAAGCGGTTAACGACCTCCTGGCTCTATGAGCTGCCGTTCGGCCGCGGCAAGCGGTGGCTGTCGAGCGACAGCCGGGCGCTCAACGGCGTCTTCGGCGGCTGGCAACTGGGAGGCATTCTCACCTTCCAGGACGGCTTCCCGATGACCGCCCGTTGCGGCTCGGGCGTGATCCAGAACGGCGGCGACTCCTGCTATCCCGACGCCACGGGCATCGACCCCAACTTGCCGCGTGGCCAAAAGGCGGTGACCCACTTCTTCAACACCGACGCCTTCGTGGACCGGCTACCCGGCGGCGAGCGCTTCCGCTACGGCAACGCCAACCGGAATGCGATCATCGGTCCGGGGATCATCGACTGGGATTTCTCGGCCATCAAGAATTTCCGCTTCACCGAGAGGGCCGGGCTGGAGTTCCGCAGCGAGTTTTTCAATTTCCCTAACCACCCCATTTTCGCCCCGCCGGGGACCACCCTGCGCACCAGCACCTATGGGGTCATCGGGGGTACCAAGATCGACTCGCGGCAGATCCAGTTCGGCATGAAGTTCCACTTCTGAGCCCTTTCCACTGTAGGGCGGCCCCCTGGGCCGCAGCCGGCCCCCGGCCGGCTCCGGCAGGTGGGGTCCAAAGGGCCCGCCCTTCACCACTGGCGGGGATGGTTGCCTCACCGGTGTGTCCCGAGGGGCCAAATTGGCCCCTTCCACGCCTCGTAAGTCTATTGTTTTCAATTTGTTAAGTTTGGTTTGTCAATTGCGGTAGAATGGGGCGAGATGCGCCGCAGTGTCCTTGCCTTTGCGTTGTGCCTAACAGCCTCCGGGGCGACCCTGGAGCGGCTTTCCCTCGACGAGATGGCGTTGCGGTCGACGGCCATTGTACGGGCGCGGGCCATTTCCAACTCCACCAGCTACGTGGGATCCACCATTTACACCAAGACCCGGTTCGAGGTGCTGGAACGGTACAAGGGGCCGGAAGGCTCCCAGGTGGAGGTGATGGAGCCGGGCGGCAGGGTGGGTCAGATGCGGCAGACCTACTCGGGGGTACCGCGGTTCACCCCGGGCCAGGAGATGGTGCTGTTCCTGTGGACCGGACCGAGCGGGCGGACGCAGGTGATCGGGTTGTCGCAAGGCGTGTTCGAGGTTTCAAAGGCCTCCTCGAGCGCCGAGACGGAGGTAACGCGGCAACCGAGCGGCGAGACGATGCTCGCGCCGGGCAGTGGAGGGTCGGTCGAGGAACAGACTTTCCAGATGCCGCTGCGGAGACTCGTGGGGCGCATCCAGACCGTCCTCGAGAAGGAGCGCCGGAAGTAAGATCATGCGGCGTTGGATCCAGTTCGCGGGGTTGATGGCGCTGGCCGCTTCGACCGCCTTCGGCTATCACCACTTCGTGCATTACCCGTCGCGGCTAGGTCCCTACACGCCGATCTACGAAAAATTCGATTTGAACTCGCTGGCCAACAAGACGGTCTACTTCTACGTTTCCGAGGACCGGCCGGCGTTCGCGTCGACCGACAGCTACGAAGCGCTGATCGGGCAGGTGCGCCAGGCGCTGGATGTGTGGAACAGCATCCCGACGTCGGACCTGCGAGTGGCGTACGGCGGGGTGGCCAACATCGCCGCGTCGCAGGCGCAGACGCCGGGGGGCGAGATCGTCTTCGACGAGTTGCCGCCGGGAGTGCTGGGCCTGGGCGGTCCGACCACGCGGCTGCCGCAGACAGGCGGCTTCATTTCCATCGTGCGCAGCCGCCTGATCCTGCCCCGCGATCTCACCAACCCCAGCCGCACCACGGCCAGCGAATCGTTCTTCAACAGCCTGGTGCATGAGATTGGGCACACGCTGGGCTTGCAGCACAGCATGACCGGATCGGTGATGTCGATGGAGGTCACGCGCAGCACCACGCGTGCGCGGCCCCTGGGAATCGACGACGCGGCGGGACTTTCGCTGTTGTACCCGGCGCCGGGGTTCACGGCCTCGACCGGATCGATCACCGGGCGCGTAACCGCGGCGAGCGGCCGCGGCCTGCACCTGGTCTCGGTGGTAGCGGTGAATCCGGGTGGCTCGGTGCTGAGCGCGCTGACCGCCCCCGACGGCACCTATCGCATCGACGGCGTGCCGCCGGCCACTTATATCGTCTACGCTCACGCGCTGCCGCCAACCACTCAGGCCGGGCTGGGACCGGCCAACCTGGTCCTGCCGCTGGACGATACCGGGACGCCCATTGACGCCTCGGGGCTGGTTGAAACGCAGTTCTTCGGCGGCGTCAAGGATCCTAACCTGTCGAGCCCGGTGTCGGTGAACGCGGGCCTGTCGAGCGACGGGATCGATTTCCGGCTGGCCGAGCGCTCCTCGCTGACGGTCTACGACGTGACTACCTACAGCTTCCCCGACAACGGCGCGCCGGCGGTTCTGCCTGCCTACCTGAACATCTCGCGGGGCACCGGCACGGTGATCGCTTTCGGGCAGGGGTTGGCGGCCAACCTGCGCAGCCTGAGTGTAGCGGCGCTCGGCGGCGGGGTCCAGATCAAGCAGGGCACGCCGGCGCCCTACTCACCCGACCCGCGGTTCACGGAAATTAACCTGGATTTCAACCCATTCACCGGCACCGGGCCCCGGCACCTGGTGTTTGCCGTCAACGGGGACGTGTATGTGCGTCCTGGAGCGGTTCAGTTGGTGGCGCGGCCGGCGCCGCTGGTCCGCAACGCGCAGCCGGAGACCGACGCGAACGGCAGTCTTGCTCTCGTGCTGACCGGGGATAACTTCGCGGCAGACTCGCGGGTGTACGTGGACGGGGTGGCGGCGACGGTTCGCAGCTTCGACGACCTGACCGGGCGGCTGAGAATAGTGCCGCCGGCTGGCCCTGGCGGGCGCCAGGCAGTGATCAGCGTCTACAATTCCGACGGGCAGAGTTCGGTGTTCGTGCAGCCGGCGACGCCCGTGACCTACACCTACCCGACGTCGGATACGCCAGCGCTGAGCGTGAACCCCTCGAGCGCACGCGCCGGCCGCGACGTGATGGTCCAGATCGATGGGATCAACACGAATTTCGTGGACGGCCAGACGGTAGTCGGCTTCGGCACGCCCGATGTGGTAACGCGGCGGGTGTGGGTGTTGAGCCCCACACGGCTGCTGGCGGTGGTGTCGATTGCACCGCGAGCGGGTCTGGCGGCGACCGCGGTGAGCGTGACCTCCGGGTTGCAATTGGCGACGCTGGCGTTCGGGTTCCGCGTGGACCAGGCGGCCCCCGCCGGCTCGGCCCCGGTGGTAGGGTTCCAGGGGCTGGTGAACAGCGCGACCGGCCAGCCGCGCGTGGCTCCGGGGATGCTGGCGAGTTTGTTTGGCGCGAACCTTTCGCTCCAGGCGCCGGCGTCGCGCGCGGCGCCGCTGCCGACCACGCTCGCCGGCACCACGGTGACCCTCAACGACCGGCCGGTGCCGCTGGCGCTGGTGACGCCAACCCAGGTCAACCTCCAGATCCCGTTCAACGTGGCGCCGGGGCCAGCCATCCTGCGCGTCAGCAACGGGTCGGACACCAGCGCGCCGATGGTGGTGCAGATCGATGCGGTGGCGCCGGGGCTCTACCGGGCGGTCACGGCGGCGGGCGGCGTGCTGGACGCGAACAACCCGGCGCGCCTGGGCGACACCATCGTGCTGTTCGCGACGGGGCTCGGGGCGGTGAATCCTCCAGCCACAGCGGGAGGGGCCGCCGCCGTGGCGAGCGCCACGGCCAGCATCCGGGTGCTGGTCAACGGCGTGGAACTGATCCCGGCCTATGCGGGGCTCGCCCCGGGGACTGCGGGGATCTACCAGATCAACGTGACGCTGCCCGTCAACCTGCCGCTCGCGCCGACCGCGCAGGTATCCGTCACCGCAGACGGGCAGGCCAGCAATGCACTCACCTTTGGACTGAGAGGGAACTAACCCCCCACATCCCACCACGCACAACCTGCTTCAATTCCTCCATTGTGGCGCCGGGCTGTCGCTCAGGTAGCCGATCCAGCCAATCAACATCTCATCTGTGGTGGCTTCACCCCAGCGAACCTCGCGCAGGGGCTTGTTGGGGTTGTTCTCCGAGTTGTCGAAGTATCCCGTCACGTCGATCCGCGTTCCCTTCGGCAGCGGGATGGGTTCTTTAAAGACATATCCGGTCTGCCAGTTGAACGCGTACGGCTCGGCCCACCCCAGGGACTTCTGGGCGCCGTTGGGCAGGGTGGCGGTCACCATGCATTAGCCCGCATTAGCCCCCTAAAGCTCCTGCCGGTCTACGACGATTCATGGAGTGCGATGCGCTTCTTGTGGTTGTTGCTGGGTTGCGTGGGCGGATGGGCCGCTGAGCAAGGCTTGGTTCCCGCCAGGGGGGGCTTCGCCGCCACCGCCGCTTATCGGCTGGGACCGGGCGACGTGGTTGACATTACGGTGTTTGAAGTGGAGGAGCTCAGCAAGCCTGCCGTCCTCTCGCCGGACGGAACCGTGTCATTGCCCCTGGTCGGGGTGGTGGAGCTGGCCGGACGGACCTGCCGCGAGGCGGCCGCGCACCTCCGGGAACTCTACGGCAACAACCTGATCCGCGATCCCCAGATTGCGGTGAGCGTCAAGGAATACCACAGCCAGCCGGTGTCGGTGCTGGGAGCGGTGACCCGGCCGGGCGTTTATCAGCTTCGCGGGCCCCGCCGGCTTTCCGACGTGCTCGCCCTGGCCGAAGGCTTGGCCCCCGAAGCCGGCTCCGAGGTCACCATCAGCCGGCCGCTCCCCGCCGGCGGCGAGCAGAGCTTTACGGTGGCCACCCGCAGCCTGCTGGCCGCCGACAGCAAGGCCCAAAACAATCCCTGGATCGAGGGTGGGGACACCCTCCGCGTGTCAAAAGCCGGCTTGGTGTACGTGGTTGGCGAGGTGGGGCGCGCGGGAGGCTTCCCCCTCAAGGATCAGGACCAGATTACCGTGCTGAAGGCGCTCTCCCTGGCCGAGGGGCTAAAGAGGAACGCCGCCCCGCAGAAGGCCCGCATCATCCGCAACCGCGGGGACCAAAGACTGGAGGTGCCGGTGAAGCTGCGGGACATCCTGGAGGGCCGCGCCCCGGATCCGCCGCTGGCGCCCGGCGACATTTTGTTTGTCCCCAACTCCCAGGCCCGCAGCGCCCTGGGGCGCGCCGCCGAAGCCGCCATCCAGGTCTCGACCGGCGTCATCATCTGGAGGCGCTGATCGCCCGGAGAAGCCCGCCCGGAGACGAGCCCGGAGAGAGAGATGCAGCCACTTCGCTTGCCTTCTGCTTCGCTGGCGCCGCCGGCGGGGGTCTCCACTCCGCCGCCGGGTTCCTTGCTCGAGGTCCCCTTCGAGCGCTACCCGCTCGAGCAGCCCGAGCCGCTCGCCGACTTCAGCCTGCGCGACTACTGGCGGGTCTTGCACGCCCACCGCTGGCTGATCCTGTCGCTGTGCGCCCTGGCCCTGGGTCTGGCCGCGCTGTTCAACTACCTCCAGGTCCCCGTCTACCGCTCCACGGCGACCTTGCAGATCGATCGCGAGCAGCCCCATACCACCCGCCTTGAGGAAACCTTGGCCCAGCCCGCCGAGCAGCCCGACTACATCGAGACACAGTACAAGATCCTCAAGTCCCGCACGCTGGCCAAGGCGGTGATGGAGAAGCTCGATCTGGCCTCGCGAGCCGAGTTCCGCCGCGGCTGGTTCGCTCGCCGGCTCGACCCGCCCCGCCGCGGCAGCGAGCTGCATCCGGCCGTGGTCAAGCGTTTCCTCTCCGCCCTCACCGTCGCTCCGGGCAAGGGCACTCGACTGGTGGATCTGTCGGTCGATTCGGTCGACCCGGCCCTGGCCGCCCGCGTCGCCAACACCCTCGCCGAGGTCTACATCGACCAGAACCTGGCCGCCAAGTGGGACGCCACTCAAAAGGCTTCTGGCTGGCTCACCCAGCAACTGGCCGAGCTGAAGGCCAGGATCGAGCGCTCCGAGACCGACCTGCTTAACTACGCCACCACCCACGCCATCATCTTTGTCGAGGAACAAAAAAGCATCACCACCGTCAAGCTCAAGCAGCTCGAAGAGGAGTTGACCCGCGCCGAGGCCGGGCGGATCGAGAAACAGTCCGCCTACCTACTCGCTCAGGACGCCATCGTCCGCCGCGGCCCTCTGCCCGGCAACCTGAATACGGATACCTTCCGCGAGCTGAACCTGAAGCTCGCCGAGCTCGAGCGCGAGCAGTCGCAACTGCTGGTCACCTTCGCCCCCGGCTATCCCAAGGTCGAGCGCATCCGCAGCCAGATCGAGCAGCTCGAGCGCGCGCTCGAGGCCGAAAAGACGCGCATGCTTTCCGCCGTGCGCGACAACTACCTGGCCGCCGTCGAGCGCGAGAAGCTGCTGCGCGAGGCGGTGGTGCGCCAGACCCGCTCGGTCAACCTGCTCGGCGACGATATCATCCAGTACAACATCTTGAAACGGGACGCCGAGTCCAACCGCCAGCTCTACGAAGGGTTACTGCAGCGGCTCAAGGAAGCGGGCGTTTCGGCGGGCCTGCGGGCTTCCAACATCCGCGTGCTCGACCCGGCCGAGGTTCCTGAAACGCCCTACCGCCCTAAGAAACTGGAGAACCTGCTGCTGGCCCTGGCGGTGGGGCTGGTCGTGGGGGTGGCCCTGGCCTTCGTTTCCGAGCACCTGAGCACGGCTGTGCGCTCCCCCGAGGATGTCGAGCGGCTGACCGGGCTGTGCCTGCTGGCGGTGGTGCCGCGCTCCCGCTTTCGCCTCCCGGCGGCGGAGTCGAACGGCGCGGGCGAGAGCCGCCGCACCCGCCGCTCGCTCGCCGCCGGCCCCGGCGGCAACGGGGACTTGGCCCGCTGGCAGCCTGGCGAGGAGTTGGTCGAGGCCTATCGCACCCTGCGCAGCTCGGTCCTGCTCGGCTGGGAGGAGTCGATGCGCCGCATTCTGATCACTTCGCCCCAGCCCCGCGACGGCAAGACCACCATCAGCCTGCATTTGGCCTGGAGCCTGGCCCAACTGGGGCGGCGCGTACTGCTCATCGACGCCGATATGCGCAAGCCCAGTTGCGCCAGCTTGCTCGGCATAGAAAGCGAGAAAGGACTGAGCGACTACCTGGAAGGAAACGCCGAGCAGGACCAGATCCTGCTCCCCACCTCGGTGGACAACCTGTGGCTGGTCCCCGCCGGACGCTCCCACCCGGAGGCCTCCGATCTGCTCTACTCGCCGCGCTTCCCGGCCCTGCTCCACGAAGCAGGCGCCCGCTGGGACCACGTGGTCATCGATTCGCCTCCTTCGCTCGCCCTCTCCGACGCCCGCACCATCTCGCGGCTGGTCGAGGCCGTGATCCTGGTGGTGAGCGATGAGACTGAGCGGGCCTCGCTCCAGCGCACCAAGCAGGCCTTCGACGACGCCGGCGTCCGCTTCCTCGGCTTCGTCATGAATCGGGTCAATCTGAACGATGTTGCCTATGGCTACTATCGGGATTATGGATACTATTACTATGGCCGACGGCCCAAGCCGGCGTAACCTCCGCCCCGGAGACAGGGAGCCGATCTAGGATGTCATCCCTCGCCGCCTCCCCCCGTGTGTGCGCCGCCACCCGCCGTCCCAGCCTCGTTTACAGCTCGTTGTGCGGCCTGGCGGGCACGGCGGCATATGCCGCCTCCCAGTGGGGCATGGTGGTGGTGTTGGCGCGCCTCGGGGATCCGGTCCTGGTAGGACATTGCGCCGTGGCGGTGGCCCTCACCGCACCTCCCTTGATGCTGTCCAACCTGCAACTGCGCCAGGTGGTGGCGGCCGACGCGGAGGGCCGCTGGCGCCGGGCCGCCTGCTGGAAATTGCGCCTGGCGGCCACTTCCGGCACACTCGGCATCGTCGCGCTGCTGGCGGGCGGCGCGGGTCTGATGGTCGCCCGGACGCTCCGCAGGAGGCTCGCTTGAGCAGGCGGCCCATCTCTGTCCTACACGTGCTCGGATCGCTCGACCGCGGCGGCGTCGAGACCTGGCTGCTCGATCTGCTCACGCACCTCGACCGGTCACGCTGGCGGTTTGACTTTTGCACCCTAGGCCCCACCCCGGGCCGGTACGCCTCGCTCGCCCGGGCGCGCGGCAGCCGAGTGCTTCCATGCGCATTAGGAATGCCCAAGAACGGGGTTTCGTTCGCTGGCCGCCTTCGCGCCCTGCTCCGCGAGGGGGAATACCACGTGGTTCACAGCCACGTGCATCATTTCTCAGGCCCGGTTTTAGCCATCGCCCGGCTGGCAGGCGTCCCGGTCCGGGTCGCCCACAGCCACAATACCGAGGATGGATGCGCCGACGGATGGCGCCGCCGGCTTTATCGGGCGCTGTCTGGGGGGCTGCTGCGGGCCGCATCCACCCATCGGCTGGCCTGCTCGGCGGAAGCGGCGGCTGCGTTATTCAGCCCTCGCTGGCGGCAGGATCCCCGCGTGCGGGTTCTTCACTACGGCCTGAACGGACGCCTCGCGCCAGCGCCGCCCGACCCACGGCTGCGGCGCACTTTGGGGATTCCGGACGGGGTCCCGGTGGTGGGGCACGTGGGGCGCTTCCACCGCCAGAAGAACCACGACTTTCTGCTCGAGGTCGCCGCCGCCCTTCGGCTCCTGCGGCCCGAGGTGCGCTGGCTCCTCGCCGGCGAAGGCGAGCGCCGCCAGGCGGTCGAGCACGCCGCCCGCCAAATGGGTCTTAGCAATGTGATCTTCTGCGGCCTGCGGGAGGACATACCCGCGCTGATGGCCGGCGCCATGGATGCCTTCCTGCTGCCCTCCCTCTACGAGGGCCTGCCGGTGGCCCTGCTCGAAGCCCAGGCGGCGGGACTGCCGTCGCTCGCCAGCTCACGCATCAGCTCCGAGGCGGCGGCTGTCGAGGGCGCGGTCGAGTTTCTCCCCCTCGAGGCCGGGCCCCGCGCCTGGGCCGAGCGAACCCTCGCCTGCCTCGACCGCGGCCGGATCCCGCCCCAGCTTGCCCGGCTGCAACTCGAGTCCCAAGGCTTCACCATCGAGGTGTCGCTTCGGGAATTGCTGGGAGGCTATCAATCGGCCCTCGGGAGGCTTGCTTGATGCACCTGTCGCGCCATGCAAAGTCCCCCCCTCCCCGCGTCCCCGGGTCTGTCGTCTCTCCTCTCTGCACCCCAACCCGGCTCCGGCTTCTCGAATCGGCACTCATCGCCGCGGGCGGCACCGTGTTGTGGCTGCTGATGCGCGCCATCGAGGACGACCGGTTCTCAGCGCTACTGGTCGGCGTGGCTCTCGCCGCCGCCCTCTATGTCGGCCTGCGACTGCTGCGGTTCCCGATGCTCAGCCCTCCCCTGCTCTATCTGTGCGTCTTTGCCTTGTTTCATCTGGGCCTGGCGCTTCCTTGGGCCCTCGGGGTGTACGACGGCCCGTTGCCCGGCTGGTTCCGGTCTCATCGCCTGACGCCGGCGCTGGGCTTGGTGGAACTGGCGATACTCTTCTACCTGGCAGGTCTGGTCTGGGCGCGGCGTCGCGCCGCCCCGCCCCCCGCCGCGCCTGTTTACACCAACCGCTTCCTGTTCGGCTGCGGCGTGGCCATTTATCTGGCCGGCGCCGTCATGTTTTTCCTGGGGGTCGAGCGGGTCGGCGGAACGCGCTTCTGGGACGCGGGATACGCAGAGATCTACCGGCTGGCAGCACAGTTCGATCCGCGCCTGTTTGGAACGAGTTTTCTGATCGTTCCCATCGGGCTGTACCTGGCCGCCGCATCTTTTTCGCGCCGGTGGACGGCGCTGGTCGCCGCCCTCACCCTGGCCTGGGTCGGCGGCATCTTCTTTCTCGGTTTTCGCGGCTTCGCCCTCATCCCCGGGCTGGTGGTTCTGGCCCTGATGCGCCATCGCCGCTGCCGCCCGCCGGCCTGGATGAGCGTCGCCCTGCTGCTGGTGGTTCTCGCGGCCATTCCACTCGCCCGTGCGGTGCGCGACCAGAGAATCGGCGAGCGCTCGCTCGAGGGCGTGTGGAACAGCGTCCGCCTGCTCGACGGAATCGTGGAGATGGGAGGCAGCCTGCGCCCCCTGGTGCATACCCTCGAGTACCTCGACCAGCAGTCCTGGCGCTGGGGTAAGACCTACTGGCAGTCGCTCGGCACCGTGTGGCCGAACCTGGCCGGCCAGTGGGAAGGCGCCCGATATCTGGCCCTGGACGATTTGCCCCCCAACCATTGGCTAACGCTGCAGGCTGATCCCGATCTCTACCACCAGGCCGGCGGCCTGGGCTTCTCCGCAGTGGCCGAGCCCTACATGAACTTCGGCGTAACCGGCGTGCTGGTCTATTTCTGGGTCCTGGGGGCGCTGCTCGCGCGGGCGGCCGAGCTGCGCTCCACCCGCCCGGCGCCGCTGGCCGCCTGGGCCATGGTCCTGGGGCCGCTGCTGTGGACCACGCGAAACAGTTTCGAGGTCTTCTTTCGCCCGGCGCTGTGGGGTCTGGCGATTGTTCTCGGCGCCCGGCTCGGCTGGGGAGTGGTCGCATCGTTTTATGCGTGTTCTGATAGCCAGTGAAGCGCGCTTCGGAATCGCTCCCGACGGCACGGTGTACACCGAAGGCGCCGAGGACTACGCGTTCTGGTCGGCCTACCGCCAGGAACTTGACCAAGTTGGCGTGCTCGCCCGGGTGCGCGCCATCGACGCCCCTGGAAACCGCAGCCGTGCCTGCGGCCCCGGCGTCGTCTTCCACCCGCTGCCCGATTATCGTGGACCGTGGCAATACCTGCTGCGCCTCTTCCGCCTTCGCCGCGCGGTCCGACGCGCGGTTCGCGCCTGCGATGCCTTTGTCCTGCGCGCGCCGGGCGCCGTGGCGTATCTCGCCTGGCGCGAGATCCGCCGGCAGGCAAAGCCTTACGCAGTCGAGGTCCTCGGCGATCCCTGGGAGTCGCTGGCCGGCATCTCGGCGCTCGCCCGGCGCTGGTCCCGCCGATGGCTGCTCCGCCTCTGTCGCCAGGCGCCCGTCGTCTCCTACGTCACCCGCCGCTGGCTGCAGCAGCAATACCCGCCCGGCCCGGCCACGGCCGTCTTCGTTTGCTCCGACGTGCGGCTGGCGAGCCGCCCGGACGAGAATCCTCTCAACCGTCGGCTCGCTCGCCTCGAGCAGGCCAGCCAGCGTCCTTGGGAGATCGGATTCATCGGGTCGCTCGAGCGGCTCTACAAGGCCCCCGACGTGCACCTGCGCGCCATGCGCCTGTGCCTGGACCACGGCCTCTCGCTGCGGTTCTCCATCCTCGGCGACGGCCGCTGCCGGCCCGCTCTCGAGCGCTTGTCACAGGAGTTAGGTTTTGCTGATCACGTGCGTTTTCTGGGCGCGGTTCCCCCCGGCGCCGTCAACGATTTCCTGGATCAGATCGATCTGTTCGTCCTGGCCTCGCGCACTGAAGGATTTCCGCGCGCGCTGGTGGAGGCCATGGCGCGCGCCTGTCCGGCCATCGGCTCCACTGCCGGCGGTATTCCCGAGTTGCTCGCTCCCGACGATCTAGTCGAGCCCGGCCGCGCCGGCCCGCTCGCCGCCCGGATCGCCGAAGTACTCGGCGACCCGGCGCGCTTGGCGGCCATGGCCCGCCGCAATCTCGCCATGGCCGGATTGTTTCAGCCCGAGTCGCTTGCGCCGGTCCGCCGAGCGTTCCTCGACGAGTTGCGGCGCCTCGCCCGGCCCAAGCTGGTCCATGTGACTACCGTCGACCGGTTCTGGCCCCTGCTCGACGGCCAAGCCGCCTACATGCAGGCGCGCGGCTTCGACTTCCACGCGGTCAGTTCTCCGGGCCCCCTGCTCGACCGTTTCGCCCGCGACCACCACGTGCGCGCGTGGCCGATTTCGATGTCCCGCGCGATTACCCCCTGGCAGGACCTGGTCGCCCTGTGGCGCTTGTGGCGCCTGTTCGCGCGCCTGCGCCCGCGCATCGTTCACGCCCACACCCCGAAGGCTGGCTTGCTGGCCATGCTCGCCGCCCGCGCCGCGCGGACGCCCGCGCGTTTCTACACGCTCCACGGCCTGGTCTGGCAAACACGGCGCGGCTTGAGACGGCGCCTGCTGGTGACCCTCGATCGCCTCGCCTGCCGGCTGGCGTCCCGCGTCCTGGCAGTGAGCGCATCCGTGCGGCAGCGGGCGATCGAAGCCGGGCTCGCCCCGCCGGAGAAGATCCGCCTCGCGGGAAACGGCAGCGCCAACGGCCTGGATTTCGAGCGGTTCGACCCGGTCCGGGTCGATCCTGGCGCGGGCGCCGGACTCCGCGTCCAGTACGGCATCCCCGCGGGCGCTCCCGTCGTGGGCTTGGTCGGCCGCCTGGTTCCCGACAAAGGCCTCGCCGAGCTCGACGCCGCCTGGCAGCAGTTGCGCCGGCGCTTCCCATCCCTGCACCTGCTGCTGGCCGGCGAAACCGAAGCTCACGATCCCCTGCCTGCGCCGCTCTGGTCGCGCCTGCGCAGCGACCCGCGCGTCCACTTCTGTGGATGGCAGGCCGCTATGCCCGAGCACTACTGTTTGATGGGCGTGTGCGTCCTGCCCAGCCGGCGCGAAGGCTTGCCCTATGCGGCCCTCGAGGCGGCGGCCATGTCCCGCCCGGTGGCCGCCTTCGCCGTCGATGGCGTGGTCGACGCCGTCGAGCACGGCGCGACCGGGCTGCTCGCTCCCCCCGGTGATGCCGC
>JACQDI010000671.1 GCA_016201195.1 Acidobacteriota bacterium
AAGGGAAACCTATGAGAAAAGGACGAATTCTGGTCGTGGACGACGACGAGAGCCTGCGGAGGGTGACGCAGGTTCAGATTGGACAAATCGGCTATGATGTTCGGACGGCTGCCTCCGGGCACGAGGCTCTGGCCATCCTGCAGCAGGCGCCGCAGGACCTGGTGATCACCGACCTTCAGATGCCGGGCACGTCCGGCCTGGAGTTGCTGAAGAAGGTTCGCGCCGAGTATCCGGAAACCATCGTGGTGCTGATCACAGCTTTCGGGACGGTGGACTCGGCAGTGGAGGCGATGAAGGCCGGCGCCTATGACTACATCACCAAGCCCGTCCATCCTGACGAGTTGAAGGCCGTGATCGGCCGGGCGCTGGAACACCGGCGCCTCCGCGAGGAGGTCCGGATTTTGCGCAGCAGCCTGGACCATAAGTACGGCTTCGAAAGCATCATAGGGCGGGCGAGCTCTCTGTTATACGTGCTGGATACGGCGGCCCGGGCGGCTCAGACTGATTCCACTGTGCTGATCCGCGGCGAGACCGGCACCGGAAAGGAGTTGCTCGCGAAGGCCATCCACTTCAACAGCCCGCGCAAGGAGGGGCCCTTCGTAACGATCAACTGCGGCGCCATTCCCAGGGAACTGCTGGAATCAGAGCTTTTTGGACACGTCAAGGGCTCGTTCACTGGCGCGGTGACCCACAAGAAGGGCAAGGTTGAAATGGCCGATGGCGGAACGCTCTTTCTGGATGAAATTGGAGAGATGGCTCCCGAACTCCAGGTGAAGCTCCTGCGGCTGATACAGGAGAGGGAGATTGAAAAAGTGGGCAGTACCAGCCCGACTCAGGTCGATGTCCGCATCGTCGTGGCGACGCACCGCAACCTCCAGGCCATGATCGAGGACGGCGCCTTCCGCGAAGACCTGTATTACCGGCTGGCGGTTATCCCGCTGGAAGTGCCCCCGCTGCGGGAGCGCGCCGAAGATATCCCGGAACTCGTCCAGCAGTTCTTCGTGGCCGGCAAGCAAAAGCACGGCCGGCCCGACCTGGTTCTTCCGCCCTCGCTGTTGCCCTATTTCTGCTCCTACCGCTGGCCTGGGAATGTCCGCGAGCTGGAAAACGTGATGGAACGGCTGGTGGTGCTGACCCGCGGGCAGGAGATTACGGTCAACGACCTGCCGGAGTTCCTGCGGCGAGAACGGCCGGCGCTGGATGTGCTCCACCTGGACCTGCCTCCGCACGGTATCAGCCTGGAGGCGGTGGAAAAGGAGCTGATTTTGCGTGCCCTGCAAAAGTTCAACTGGAACCAAACCCATACCGCCAAATATCTCGACGTGAGCCGGAAGACCCTGATCTACCGCATGGAGAAGTACGGGATCCGGAGGGAGCAGGGGCAAGGAAGCGAGGAATCGGCGCAGGTGCGAGCGTAGCAATAGTAGCGAGGGCGCGCATGGGATCTTGGACGGTTCTTGTAAGGACGGCGCTTCTAGTGGGGCTGGCGCTGCGACCCGGCTTCTCACAGCTCAACCCGGATGAGAAGAACACGATCGACGTGTTCAAGCGGGCAGCCCCCGGCGTGGTCCATGTGAAAGCCAGCCGCATCGCATCAACCGAGGCGGGGGAGGTCAAGACCGGCGAAGGGAGCGGCAGCGGGTTCTTGATCGACGATGCGGGCCACCTTCTCACCAACTATCACGTGATTGAGAACAGCACGGAGATCAGGCTGTTATTGGGGGAAGGCCGGACGCTCAACGCAAGGCTGGTAGGGACGGCGCCGGCGCTAGACCTGGCTCTGCTGAAAGCGGAACCGCCCGCCGGCGCCGCTTCGTCGGGACTGATCCCCCTTCCCCTGGGAGACTCCGATGCGGTCGAGGTCGGGCAAAAGGTACTGGCGATCGGAAATCCTCTGGGATTTCACAATACCCTCACCGTCGGGGTGGTGAGCGGCCTCGCAAGGGATATTCCCGGTGCTCCGGCCGGATTGGACCAGGCTTTCCTGCAGACCGACGCCGCCATTAATCCCGGAAACAGCGGCGGCCCGCTGCTTGATTCAGCCGGCCGGGTGATCGGGATCAATGCGGTTGTCGCCCGGGAAGGCCAAAACATTGGTTTTGCCATCCCGATCAATTTCGTCAAGAAGATTCTGCCCGACCTGATCCGCATGGGCCATGTGTATAGACCGACCCTCGGATTTTCCGCTCTGCCGATTACTCCCGGGTTGTCCGCGTTGTTGGGCCTTCCTGTCCGGGCGGGCCTCCTGGTGCAAGAAGTCGCCGAAGGAAGTCCCGCCGCCCGGGCTGGACTTCAGGCCGGAAGCAGGATGGTCCCCATGAACGAGACGGTGTATGTGCTCGGAGGCGATATCATCCTCGCCGTCAACGGGAAAGGCCTGTCTTCACCGCACGAGTTGACGATAGCCCTGCTGGGGTCGAAACCCGGCGATCGCATCCGGCTGACGATCCTCCGCGGAGAAGAGCGCCAGGAGAAAACGCTCACGCTGCCTCCGATGCACCTCGAGTGAGCAGAGTCTGACCTCTGGTCGTTGAAACCCTTCGACCCACACGAAGTGGCTCGCGTCGTCGCTCTAGCCCGCAACCGATCGAGCCATCGGTGACTTACCGTTCCTGAGAACCAGTCCTACGACCGAAAGGGTTGCCGTCCTCCGTCCCAGCTAGGCAGCCCACTCGGCGGGCTGCGCCACATTCATCCGCTGAGCTGATCCTCTCCTGGCAGGCAATGCAACGGCTGGCCCATGGAATCGCCACCAGGCGCTTGGAAGCAATAGCAGCCCCGCAATCCACGCAGATGCCGTAGTCTCCGGAGTCCAGTCGATCCAGGGCCGCATCAAGTGCCGATACTCCTTTGGATCCTTCACCGGAGCATTTCGTGTGTTCATATAACTGAACTCCTCCCAGGCAACTCAGCGGCTGACATGCTTGACCGGCCATCAACAACAGCGCTGCCGAACACCTCGATCTGGTTTTGCTTGCCAGGTGTTGCCGCATCCGGTTGCATCATCGGGTCGAGCCAGGGGGGTACCATCGTTAGAGACGCCGCGCAAATCCGGGCCAGCTTGCGGCGAGGCTGTGAACTTAACTGAATGTGGTAAGCCACTGGTTCGACCAGTGAGACTGGAACAGGTTTGACCGTTCCGGGAGTAAGCTCCTCCTCAGGTGGCTTGATGACCAACGCTGAGGAGGATTGAATGTCAGAGCTTTATCAGAGCCTATCCCATTCCAAGTGGGACTGCAAGTACCATGTTGTGTTCGTGCCCAAGCGGCGGCGGAAAGCAATCTTCGGGCAGACACGCCGTCATCTGGGGCAGATTTTCCATGGGCTGGCGCGGCAGAAGGAATGCCAGATTCTCGAAGGGCATCTGATGCCAGACCATGTGCACAGGTGCATCGCTATTCCCCCCAAGCACCCGGTGGCTTCGGTGATCGGGTTCCTCAAAGGGAAGAGTGCAATTGCGATTGCCCGACTGTGCGGTAAGGAGCGGAATTTCTCGGGTGAGCATTTCTGGGCCCGGGGCTATGCCGTTTCCACGGTCGGGTTTGAACTGGAACAGGTCCGCCAATACATCCGCGAGCAGGAGAGCGCGGATGGCAACAGCGGACAGTTCTGAACCGTTAACAAAGGCGCGCTTTAGCGCGACGCCTAGACTCTTGGCCGACCGCCTTTGAGGCGGCCCAACTCATCAAGCCACCCGCTCTGCGGGGGGTGTCTGACTCCCCAGAGGCTGATCCACCGGCCTCCCCTGCCTCCTTTGGCAAGACCCGACCTTCGCAGCCTTGGCTTATCG
>JACQDI010000643.1 GCA_016201195.1 Acidobacteriota bacterium
CGTTCGCAAGACAGGACGCCGAGTGGCCGTGCTGCTCGCCTGGCCGGAGTATGAGCGCCTGTCGGCGCTGGAGGACGAGTGGTGGGCCTCCAAGGCGGCTCAGGCCGAAAAGGAAGGCTACCTGGGGCCGCAAGCTTCCCGAAAGTTCCTGCGCGGCAAATTGGATGAGAAAACTTGATCTGACCTCCAGGTCCAGAAAGTTTCTCGAAACCCTGCCACCGAAGCAGTTTCGCCAGATTGTGACCAAGATCTTTAACCTCATGGACAATCCGGAGCCGCCGGATTCCAAGCAGCTTGCGGGCTTCCCCTACCGAAGAGCGGATATCGGGGAATATCGCATCATCTACCGGGTTGAGGAAAGCACTCTCAAGATTGCTCTGGTAGGCAAGCGCAATGACGCGGAGGTTTATCGCGATCTGGAACGCCTTCAATAGTAAGAGCGGTCAGCCATCAGCTTTAGCAAACCCCGGCGTCGAGGTGGGTTTGTGACGGCTAAACGCTGACGGTTCCTTACCGTAAGCAATACACCTCCCACTTACCCCATCCTACTTCTATCACCGCCTCCGTCCGGCGCAAGCTGGAAGAAACGAAAGGAGACTACGATGAGGAATCTCAGATGGGCTGCTGTTGCTGTGTTCCTGGGCTTCGCGGCGCGGGGTCAGGATCCCGTTAGGCGAAGGATGCGTGCGCCTCGGCCAGCGCCTCGTCTATATCGAGCGCCCGCGTCGCCGCCGCCTTGGCTTGCGGCATCACCTCCCGGGGAGGTGACAGACCGTACTGGCCGAGCATGCTGTAACAGTCGGCCAGCCCACAATAGGCCGGTGCGTACTGTGCGTCGCCGGCGAGGGCCTGCTCGAAATACTCGATCGCCTTCCGCAGCCCCTCCTCGGTTCGCTTGTTCCAGTTGAAACGCCCGCGTAGATATAAATTGTAGGCCTCCAGGTTCACGGTGTAGGGCTTCACCAGCGCGCCGGTCAGCTTGATGCGCGGCGTGTCTGCGATGGCCCGCGAGATCTCGTCCTGGATGGCGAAGACGTCCTTCATCTCGCGCTCGTAGATTTGTGACCACAGATACCGGCCGTCACTCACGTCGACGAGCTGGGCGGTGATGCGCAACCGGTCATCCGCTCTGCGTACGCTGCCCTCGAGCACCGTATCCACGCTGAGCTGCCGGCCGACTTGCCGGATGTCGCGGGCCTTGCCCTTGAACTGAAAGGCGGACGACCAGGCCACCACCCGCAGCCCCTCGACCTTGGTCAGCGCCTGGATCAACTCTTCGGTCAGCCCGTCGCTGAAGTATTCGTTTTCCGGGTCCGAGCTGAGGTTGGCGAACGGCAGCACGGCGATGGTCCGTCGCTCGGGGGCCGGCGCCGCGCGGTCGCGCTCGCGTAACACGGGGGAATAGCCGCCTTTGGGAAAGTCGATCCGCACCGGGTCGCCGCGGCCTTCGGTCTCGTAGTATTTTTCGAGCTTGGAACGGAGCCGGCGCGCCTCCACCCGTACGATCGGATCGATCCGTGGGTCGTAGGAAGACCGGCGGTCAAAAACCTCGACCCCCAGCAGGTATTCCTTGAGGCGATCCCCCTCGCCCCGCAGAGCGCGCTCCACCGTGAAGCGCAGAAACCGACTCATGCGATCCGAGCCGGCAAACACCGGGCTGGCCAGGATCTTGCTAAGCTGTGCTTGAATCTCCTGCATCGTCAAATCGTCACTTTCTCTCCCCGCCGCGCCGACTCGTAGATGCCGAGGATGATCTCGAGCGCGGCGTACCCCTCCTCGCCGGCGACCAGCGGCTTGGTATGATTCCGGATCGCGTTGCCGAAATCGAGGAACTGCGCTTTGATCGGCTCGATGGAAATCGCCATGGGGTCGGCGGCGCCGGAAGCGATGTCTCTAGCCAGGGGCACATCTTCCATGTTGTCACCGGGAACGTCCCAGGCGGTGAGCCGATCCCCTGTCAAAATGGCCGATCCATTCGTGCCGTGAAATTCCGCACGCTCCGGATAGCCCGGCACAAAGGCGGTCGAACCCTGGATGACCCCCAGCGCCCCGGAGGCAAACCGGATGACCGCGTTGGCCACGTCCTCGGACTCCATCTTGTGCGCGGCGCCGAGCTGCCAGTGGGCATAGATCTCCTTCACCGGCCCGGCGATCCAGCGCACAATGTCGATCGAGTGAATGGCCTGGTTGATCAGCGCTCCGCCTCCCTCCAGCTCCCAGCTTCCCTTCCCCGGCTTGTCGTAGTAGCTCTGCGGGCGATGCCACTTCACGTAGCAGTCGGCTTCGAGCAGCTTGCCCAGGCGCCCGGCGGTGATGGCCTTGTAAAGGAACATCGACCCCGCGTCGAAGCGGTGCTGGCTAACTACGCCCAGCCGGATGTC
>JACQDI010000644.1 GCA_016201195.1 Acidobacteriota bacterium
AAATCGATCCCGCCTTCGTAATTGCTGCTCGTGTTGCGGTGGAACCCGGTGGCGATCAACTGGTCGGCGGTCGGGTTGGGCAGCAGGTCGCCGGCGATCTGCTCGATGACGAACTGGTCGAAGGGCAGGTCGCGGTTCAGGACCTGGATCACCCAGTCGCGATACTTCCAGATCTGGCGCGGGGCGTCGATGGTGTAGCCGTCGGAGTCGGCGTAACGAGCCAGGTCGAGCCAATGCCGCCCCCAGCGCTCGCCGTAGTGCGGAGAAGCGAGCAGGCGGTCTACCACCTTGTCATAGGCGTTTGGGGAGGTGTCGGTGAGGAATTCCTGAATCTCCTGGGGAGTCGGCGGCAGGCCGATGAGGTCCAGACTGATCCGGCGGAGCAAGGTGTTGCCGTCCGCCTCCGGAGAGGGCTTCACCTTTTCGCGCTCCAGGCGGGCCAGGATGAAGTTGTCGATGGGGTTCCGCACCCAGGTGGAGTTTTTCACCGCGGGGAGGGCCGGACGCTTCGGCGGTTGAAACGCCCAGTGATCCCAGCCTGGACGCTTTCGAGCCGCGCTGTCTTCGGGCCACGGGACGCCCTGCTCGATCCACTGCCGGAGCACGGCGATCTGTTCGTCCTTGAGATGCCCGCCGAGCGGCATCTTCAGCTCGCCCTGCTGCTCGACAGCCTGGATCAGGCGGCTCTCGTTGGGGACGCCGGGCTTGACGGCTGGTCCGCGGTTGCCGCCGGTGAGAACGTCGTCGCGGCTCTCCAGAGAAAGGCCGCTGGTCCGGGTCCGCTGATTGTGGCAGGTCTGGCAGATGCTCAGGATGGGCCGGACGCTCGTTTCAAAGAAGGAGAGCGCCTGCGGGCTGAACGCAGGATTCTGCTGGGCCGAGAACGGCGCCGCGGCAAGGATGAGGACGGCGGGAATGCAGTAGCGGTCCCAGGGAAGCTTCGGAGCCATAGCAGCCTTTCTCTCTCCAGTTGCTCATGATCATTGTAAACCCGGAAGGGCCGTTGGGGAACTGGTTTAATGGTCGGCCTCCATTGGGGCTTTTGGGTTCATGCCTTCCATCCCGAGCGACTCAGGCGACCCGCGAAGGGGCCAGTCCTGCCTCTTCCGGGTTAAGACCACCGCGTGGGATAGCGGCCCAAAGCCTGGAGCAGGCGCCGCTCCGAGATTCGCTCCGGTGCATTCAATCGCAGGAGTCGCTCCGTCACCGTGCTGACGTCAGAGAGGGGAACAATGAACTAGCCGTCAATCCGAAAATGATCGGCCCACCTGTCGCGTCGCGGGTGAAACAAGCGGACCACGTTGCCGGTGCGCTTGTCGACAGAGGATACATCGGTTCCTTTGTGCCGGTTGCACAGCACACAAGCGTACGCCAAGTTTTCCACGCTCGAAAGGCCGCCGTGCTTCCGGCTAATGACATGATCCATCTGGTGCGGGAAGCCGGCGTCCTCCTCGTGCCAGAGACAGTACTCGCACCAGCGCTGCGCCCGCCGGGCCACATCCATTCGAACGGTCTCGGTGATGTCACTGGCCACGGGAGAGGATCTGACGAGCCCTGGCCTTGGCCATTCGCAAGATGTGCTCCAACTCCATGAAGTGGTCCAGCTCTGCCCGGTCTTCCGATGACAAACCTCCTTCCTTCTCCCGTTCGATCAACTCGGCGACTCTGTGCTGCGCCTCGAGCGAAGGCTGAAAACGGGCGACCGCCTCGGGTGTGGTGCCGGCAGCGATAAAGTCGATGATCTCGAGGTAGGCAGGGCTAGCAGTGTTCACAGGATTAGCATAGCGCAGTTCTGACAGATGGAACAGGCCGCAGGTCCCCGCCAAACAGCGGTGTGGCCCTGCGCTACCCTCTAACCGGCACCGCCGCTGATCGCCGCAACGAAGTGGACTTCGCTGGACGGGGAGACGCGCTCGAGCAAACCCAGGGGACTGACCTCGCCATCCACGGCCACGGAGATGTTGCGGCGCAGGTGGTTCTCAACCAAGAGCCTCTCCCGAATACCGGGCCAGGTCTGCTCGAGGTTGTCGATGATCTCGCGCACGGTGGCGCCTTCCACTTCCAGCCGGGACCTCCCGCCGGTCAGGGCCGCGAGCGGAGCCGGGATGTAGACGATCGCCACGTCAGCCCTTCTGGCTCCAGATGGCCTCCAGGACCGCGGAAGGCTTCATGGGGAGCCGCTTCAGGCGGACGCCGGCGGCGCGGTAAATGGCGTTGGCGATGGCGGCGGGCGGAGGCACAATGCTGGCCTCGCCGACGCCGCGCGCGCCGAACGGGTGGCCGGGGTTGGGCACTTCGACAATCACCGTTTCTATCATGGGCAGGTCGAGGCACGTCGGCATGCGGTAGTCGAGGAGGCTCGTGTTGAGCATGTCGCCCTCGGGGCTCATGTAGTATTCCTCATTCAGCGCCCAGCCGATGCCCTGCACGCTCCCGCCTTGCATCTGACCCTCGACGTAGGCGGGATGGATCGCCTTGCCCGCGTCCTGCACCGAGGTAAAGCGGACAATCGACACCTTGCCGGTGTCGGGATCGACCTCCACATCCGCGATGCAGCCGGAAAAAGAACCACCGACACCCCGGGGATTGACCGCGCCCCGGCCGACCACGGGACCGCCGGTGTCCCCCAGGCGCGCGGCGAGTTCCTGAAAGGTCATGGTGCGGTCGCCGGCACGGAAGACGCCGCCCTCGACTTCTACCGATGACGCGTCGGTCTCCCAAAGTTTCGCGGCTCGCTCCTTCATTTGCCGGACCACGTCCTGAGCCGCCTCGTAAGCGGCCCAGCCGGTG
>JACQDI010000645.1 GCA_016201195.1 Acidobacteriota bacterium
GAGCAACCAGCCGCCGATGGCGCTGTTTCAAAGATAGTGTTTCACGCCAAGACACCAAGGGCGCAAAGGTCGCCAAGAACACCTTTGCGGTCTTTGCGAGCTTGGCGTCTTGGCGTGAAACCTCGAGCCCGCTGCGATCCGTGAAGAAGCCCCTGTCCCAGTCAGCTATGTCTCTTGCACTGGCCTGCGGTCCTGCGCCTATTGCTTGACTTCGGCCAGCAAGTCTTCACTGTCGTTCAGAGAAAGCTTTTCGGGCTTCATTGGCAGCATGAACTCGAGTGGAGTCTCTTCCCGCGAGACCGCAATCCAGCCGAGAGGCGCCAGGCTGCCGGAACTACGCGCGTACAGGCGCAGAATGTCCCTCCAGCCGGCCGGCACGCCGCTTTGAGTGACACTGCCGCTGATTTTCCACTTGCCGGAACCGGCGTCCTCCGCGGTGTAGCGGAAGCGATACTGCGGAACGCCCGTGCCGTACACGTATTGCCGGAAGAACCAGTCCAGCCGGCCGTTGCGGTCCAGATCCATCACCGAGGTCATGTGCTTCTCGGCGATGGCCTTGAAGTCTTCGGTGGAGGCGGGCTTGTTGTGGAAAGTCCGGGAGAACTCCTGCATAATCGCGATGAAGTGCTCGTCCGGCTTCGGGCTGCGCGGGTCCCATAGCATCATGCGCAGCATGTGCAGGATGTAGCCGCCCTTCTTGTAGACGACAGTGGAATAAGCTCGCGGAGAATCTGAAGAGGAAAGTCGGGTGCCCATCCAGACGGGACCCAGCGACTCGTACACGCGGTTGCGCTGGTCTCGAGTGAGCAACTCTTCCTTGTCCTGGCGGAGGCGGTTCAGGTACTCCTTCTCGTTCTGGCGAAACTGGACGTAGAGGTTTCCCGAAAACTGGGCGAAACCTTCTGAGATCCACTGATCGTGATAGCTCTTCCAGCCGACGCCGTGGCCCCACCACTGGTGCGACGCCTCGTGCGCGCGAAAGAAGTCGGTGATCTCGGTGTGGCGCGTCACGCCGATGCCGTGGCGCTGCGTGGTATCCAGAAACGACAGAGCGGAGAGATAAAGTAGCATCGGCCAACCCTGGCCATAGGCGAACGGGATGTTGGTCACCGCCAGCCGGCCATAAGGGTACGGACCGAAGTACATCTCGAATAGCCGAAGGGTGTTGGCGATCTCGATCCCCATCGTCTTGGCCAGCGCGGCGGGGCTGAGAGACCCCAGTGCCGGGCGGTCAATCGTCGGCTGGCCAGGGAGATGCTCGAGAGCCTCTCCCTGACGCATGAAGTCGTCGGCTTCGCGGTTGGCGTACACTTCCACATCGATGGCGCCGGCTTTTTCAGTGTGCACTTTATACTCGCCGAAGGCGAAGCCGGCAACGGACAGGGGGAGGTCGCTTTTCCACGTGCTGATCCTGGTTCCGCCGTCCACGGTTTCGCTGATCTTGTTGCCGGTCGCAACCAGTGCATACGCCTTCGGATTGCGAAAATTCATCTCAAAATCGGCTCGCGTCGCAAAACTGCAGGGCCGGGCCGGATACCACCCGTAGCTCTGGCAAAAGTAGTTGCCCGATCCAACCTTTCGGATGACGCGCTTGCCGATATAGCGAAAATCGAGGGCGCAGCTCTCGCCCGACCGCGCAGGTTCCGGCAACACGACGGCGACATATTCCCCGTAGGATTGGTTGCGATCTTTGGGATCGCGAGGCTGAAAGAAACCGAGGGCCGTCCCCTCTGCGACCTTTACTGATTCGACGCGGAGGTTAGGATCGAGCTCAAACAGCAGCACGCGCTCGCCGTCGGCGCGGTGGGCCACCGTAACCCGAGCCTCTGCCTGAAGCTCGGCGCCGCCACTCACGGCCGCGTTGATTCGATAGCCGCGAATCTGAAGATCCTGTTTGGCCAGGGGATCTTTGAAGACCTCAGCGGCTTTTCGGTCTCCGGCAGGGAAACTAAGCCACGTGTCAAACCGCATTACCGTACCCCAATGCGTCCAACGTCCGACCTTGACCTCCTCTGGCTCTAAGGCATCGAACCGGACGTGGATCCATCCTTTCTCGTTGGTCTTCAGGTCGGCCACAAAGAACGGGGTGCTTGGGGTCCGCCGAGAGAACGCTCTTGAACAAGCGGGGCAATACTTCTGCTCCGACATCTTCCCGTGCCTGCTGGCGTGCCTGGTAAAGCTTAGCTGGCTGGGTCTCAGGCGAACTCACCCACTGAACCTGGCCTGCGATTTCGTCGAAAGTGCTGTCGGCGAAAGTGAGTGCAGCCTCGGTGAAGTTCATGTCCAGGCTGTCCTGACCGGTGAGCAGTCGCAACTGGTACGCCTCGATGTCATCGGGCGGCTTCACCTGGATGCGCCCGTGGCCGATGAAGCCAGCGGCAAAGACGACGCCCTCTGCGGGGCGGGCGAACTGGATCAGACCATCGATGAAAGTTATCCGCAGGCGGTCGCGGGTCAGGGTTCCATTACTAACTCGGGCGGATTTGTCCGGATCGAAGGCGGGTTTGGAAAGGCTGTTCCAGACCAGCACGGGGTCCGCGGCGCCCGAAGCAGCCATGCTGACCAGCAGGCCCATGACTAAAATGCGCCGGCTCATACGCGCCTCCTGCCGACACCATCTCGCTACTAACACCATCTTGCTACTAAGTGTTGGAAAAAACCGATTTGTTTCAGGCTAGGTGAAGGCTAGGTGGCGATTAATCCGCGTGCCCCCCGGGATGCGGGCAGCCAAACGAGGCGGGCACGCGGCCGCCCTTGTTCAGCTCGTCATGGCCGATCTTGGACGTGTAGTATCCAGATGCAGTACGGCGCTTGATCTCGCGGAAGAAGCGGGTCCCGGGGCGCAGATCGGCAGTGGGCTTACGGTCGGGGTCGAGACTTTCGAGCAGCGCCGTCTGCTGGGCTGCCGTGCAGCGGGCGAAGGGTGCCCCGTGTTTCTTGAGCGCGTAGCCGTCGAGCCAGCCGAGCCCTTGCAAAAACTCGCGCTGCGCCTCGGCCGGCGATTCGCTTAGCATCAGGTCGATGTGGCGATTCACCAGCGCCGCCCTGGCGCCGGGCGTGTCGGTGGCGGGAATGATCAGGTCGGTCAGGGCGACGACTGTTTCGTTCTGGTGGGCGTCGAAGAATAGCGGCTTCCAGCCGTCGGTTTGCGCGCGGGCGGCCACCGCCGCCACCGCTGCGCCTTTCATCAGTTCGCGGCGATTCATGCGGGAATGCTCTCCGCGGCGTGATAGGAGCTGCGCACCAGCGGGCCGGATTCGACGTGCCCAAACCCCATTTCGCAGCCCGCCCGGCGGAACGCCTCGAACTCCGCCGGTGTGTAGTATCGCACGATCGGCAGGTGCTGCGGCGAAGGGCGCAAGTACTGGCCCACGGTCAGGAGGTCTACCTCCTGCGCGGCCAGGTCCCGCATAACCTCGAGCACCTCGGCCTCGGTTTCGCCCAAGCCCACCATCAGGCCGGACTTGACGGGGATCGACTTCGCCATTCGCTTCGCCGTCCCCAACATGTCGAGCGAACGCTCGTAGCGGGCTCCCAAGCGAACCTTCCGGTACAGACGCGGCACGGTCTCAATATTGTGGTTCAGCACGTCGGGCCTCGCGGCGAGCACCGTCGCCAGCGGCTGGTGAGATCCCTGAAAGTCAGGGATCAGCACCTCCACCCGGCAGCCCGGAACCCGCTCCCGAATCGCCAGAATCGTCAAGGCGAACAGCTCGGCCCCGCCGTCCGGGCGGTCGTCGCGGTTGACGCTGGTGACCACGGCGTAGCGCAGCCCCAACGCGGCGGCCGCTTCGGCCACGCGGCGCGGCTCGTCGTAGTCGACCGCGAGCGGCGCCCCCTTCTGCACCGCGCAGAACCCGCACCGCCGGGTGCAGACGTTGCCCAGGATCATGAAGGTCGCCGTGCGGTGGTTCCAGCACTCCCCGATGTTGGGGCAGGCGGCGCTTTCGCAGACCGTGTGCAGATTCAGCCGCCCGACCAGGTCCTTGATCTCGCCGTACCCCTCGCCCACCGGGGCCGGGGCCTTCAGCCAGCCCGGTCGCCGTGCGCGCGCCGAGATTGTCACCAGCGAAGTCATGGTTAAATGGTAGCTTAGCGCAGGTGGAACCGTGAAAAGAAGGCTGATCTCACGCCAAGACGCCAAGCACGCAAAGGCCGCAAAGAAAGTCTTTGCGCTCCTGGCGCCCTTTGCGTCTTAGCGTGAGATAGGATTGGGATGAACACCCTGACCTTACAGTTCTTGGGCGCCGCGGGAACCGTCACCGGATCGCGGCACCTGCTCTCGATGGGTGACAGCGAGTTGCTGGTCGATTGCGGCCTGTTCCAGGGCCGCAAGGAACTGCGCCTGCGCAACTGGGAGCCGTTCCCGCTGGCGGTCCAGAACCTGGACGCGGTGGCCCTCACCCACGCCCACCTGGATCATACCGGCTTCCTGCCCCGCCTGGTCAATGAGGGCTTTCACGGGCCGGTCTACTGTTCCAAACCCACCGCCGACCTGCTGGGTTTTCTGCTGCCCGATTCCGGACACCTCCAGGAAGAAGACGCCGCGTTCGCCAACAAGCGCGGCTTCTCCAAGCACGAAAAAGCACTGCCGCTCTACACCGCCGAAGACGCCGAGGACGCCCTGCGCTACCTGCGGCCGGTAGGTAACCATCAGCCGGTCACCCTCGACAACGGGTTCCAGTTCCACTTCCACGGCGCCGGCCACATCCTGGGATCGAAGTGCCTGCACGTCACGGCTAACGGCGTGCGGATCCTCTTCAGCGGCGACCTGGGGCGCTACCGGCCGACCGGCGGCCACCCCGAGGCCATCTCCGACGAGGCCGACTACCTCGTGCTGGAATCGACCTACGGCGACCGGCTGCATCCCAAGGGCGACCTGCGGCCGCGCCTGGCCCAAATCATCCAGGACACCGTTAAGCGCGGGGGCTCGGTGGTGATTCCCGCCTTCGCCGTCGAGCGCACCCAGAAGGTCCTGTTCATTCTGGAGAGCCTGATGGACGATGGGTCGATCCCGCGCATCCCCGTGCACATCGACAGCCCGATGGCCATCGACGCGGTTAAGGTCTTCATGCGATATAGTGACGAGTTCGATGAGCAGACCAAGGCCCTGGTGAAGCGGCACGGCAGCCCGCTCGATTGGCCCAACGTCCATTTCGACAGGACGGTGGAACAATCGAAGCAAGTGAGCAGCTCGCGCCACCCCTCGATTATCATCTCGGCCAGCGGCATGGCCACCGGCGGTCGGGTGTTGCACCACCTGGCCCAGCGCCTGCCGGATCACCACAACACCGTGCTGTTCGTCGGCTTCCAGGCGCCCGGCACCCGCGGCCACCTGATCGTCAGCGGCGCGCCGACGGTGAGAATCCACGGGGAAGACGTACCGGTGCGCGCGCACGTGGAAAGCATTGAGGGGTTCAGCGACCACGCCGACTATGAGGAAACGCTGCAGTGGCTGGCCTGCTTTCGCACGCCCCCCCGGCAGGTGCTGCTGGTCCACGGCGAGCCCGAGTCGGCGCGGGCGCTCGAACAGCGTATCGAACAGAAGCTA
>JACQDI010000646.1 GCA_016201195.1 Acidobacteriota bacterium
ACTGCGCACGTTTCTGACCGGTCATGGTGAAGTCGATAAGCTCAGGGAAGTGATGCCGCTTGTAGTCAGGCCGGAGGTGGATCCCCTGTTGAACTTCCACGTGTGGAAGCGCACGGTCATTCACCAGACTTTTATGCTGCTGCATGAGTTGGGCCATATCGCGCTAGGGCATGCAAAGCAGCCACGCCGATCGCAATCTTTTGCCGGGCTCTTCGGGAACCCTGAAGGCGTTCTTTGGTTTCCAGGGACGTCTGATCACGAGGTCGCAGCGGACGAATGGGCTGCACGACATCTACTTGGAGGAATTCCTGGCGTCGAGTACGCAAAAGGTGGAATGGGCTGGATTGATGAAGAAATCAAGGAGTTGTTTGCTCTTCTGAGTTTCTTGGGGCTGAGCGGCGACTCAGCGCATCAGTTGCATGCGAACGCTCTGGCGAGGTGGTCCAGTGTAGCCCGCCACCTGTCTCTCTTGCACATGTCGGCACCGAGCGTCATGAAACAACAAGACGAGGAACAGTTTTCCGACGTCGCAGCCTACCTGAGTCGATTCGTTGAGCACCCCTCGGCAAAGTCGAGCGAGCGGCTCCGGAAACAGACATGAGTGTGAGGTGCTCGCGAGAGCACTTGTGTCTGCGTGAAGAACGCCACACCCGTCGTGCTCTCGGCTGAACACGGGCGATGGGTCCTGATCAACGCCGCAGTGTTGACCGATTCGCCACCACTGGGGCGAAAAGTCGGCAAACTGGACAACTTCCGGACCCGCGTAGGACATCCCACATCGCAGCAGCCACTATCCGAAGGAACTTCCGGGCAAATTTACCCGGAAGTCATTGCAGGCTCCTGGTCAACTCGGGATAGTTCCGCCACCCGGCCGCGGCGTCTGCTGGCTACTGGCTACTGTCTACTGCTTTTCGCCTTCATGGCCCGGGCGGCCTGCAAATTGTACTGCGCATCGGCATGGTCGGGGACCAGGGCCAGCACCCGCTCGAAGTCCCGGATCGCCTCGTCGTACTGGCCCCTTTGGTAGTACACAGTGCCGCGGGCAAAGTGCGGCTCCCAGGCGAGCGCATTCAGGTCGATGGCCTTCTGGAAATGCCGCCAGCCTTCCGGATCCTGCAAGCGAATCTCGGCCATGGCCAGGTTGGTCAACAGGGTGGGATTTTCGGGGGTGATCTTCAGCGCGGCCATGTAGTAGACGACGGCCTCCTTGTACATGCCGCGACCGTTAAAGGTCGCCCCCAGGCTGCTCAACACCTCGGCCTGTTCCTTGGTGTTGGGCGGGACCAGCTCCGCCGCCCGCTGGTAGGCGCGGGAAGCCTCCACAAACATCTTGCGGCGCGAGTATTCCAGACCCAGCCAGGTCTCGACGCGCCACTTGCCGGGGGATTTTTCGGCCGTATCCTGCCACAGGGCCAGCGGGTCCAGCCAGACCTGGTTGCGGCTGTAGGTCCCGGCCGCATACACCGCCAGGACAACGCCTAGCGCGAAAGCCAGCGTCCGGCGAGAGCGGATCCACGCCCCGGCCAGGGCTACGCCGGCGAGAAAAAATCCGATAGACGGCAGGTACAACCGCCGCTCGGCGGCATAGTCGATCAGCGGGTAAAGAGAGGAAGGAGACAGCGCCAGAAAAAAGAACAGCACCCCGAAGCACACCAGGGGCAGCCGCCGGCGGACCCAGATCGCGCCCGCAACCAGGACGAGGAGGCCCGCCAGCCCTAACCACGCTCCGTGCTGGAGCAGAGTCCGCGACGGCTGGATGTCGTAATCGACGTTCAAGCCGAACGGGACCAGCAACAGCTTCAGATAGAGCCAGCAGACGCGAAACTGGGTGAACACGTAGCCCGCCCAGGGCACGTCCTTCAGGTGGAACCCTCCTGAAGCGGCGCTGCTCACCGCCCGCACCACGAAGAAGCCGCCCACCGTCATCACTGTGCCCAGCACCGCGTACAGGCGCCAGTTACGCTTCCACTGCCGCCAATCCTGCCCGGCCAGAAAGAAGTAGTCGATGAGCAGGATGGCGACCGGCAGGGTCAGCGCGTGCTGCTTGGCCGAAACTCCGCAGCCGTAAAAGACGACGACCACGGCGGTGGTGATCCACGGATGTTTCTCCCGCCACGAAGTCAGAAAAACCCACAGCGCCGCGAGGTAAAACGTCGCGGCCAGCAGCTCCGAGCGGCTGCTGATGTAGCTCACCGACTCGGTCTGGATCGGCGTGGCCAGAAACAGCAGCGGCACAAAAGCCCGGATCACCGGCGAATCGGACAGCCGGCGCACGATGCGCCACAGGATCACAGCGTTCAACAGGTGCAACGCCAGGCTGACCAGGTGATAGGAGAAGGGATTGAAGCCGTGGGCGAGCCAGTTGTTGAGAGCGAAGGTGAAGATCAGCAGCGGCCGCGGGCCGCTGAGGATGGCATACCAGTTCCGCGACCGGATCGAGCTGCCGACGTCGAGGAAGTCCGCATCATCAAACAGGAACGGCCCGTAGAGGCTGCGCGAGTAAATCGACAGGCCCACCGCAAGAAGCCCCAGCAGATACCACAGGTCAGACCGCCGCCAAAACGCGCGCCAAGGGGCGGATTTGGTTTTCTTAGCGGCCTTTGCGTCCTTTGCGTTTTGGCGTGAAATCGGCTGTTTCAACGCGGCACCAAACCATATTTTCGCAGGACCTCGTCCCATTTACCCTGCGCCCGCAGCAGCAGCTCGACCACTTCGCGGACGGCGCCGCGGCCTCCCGGCGCCTCGGTGACCAGGTGCACCATCTGTTTCACCTCGGGCCGGGCGTTGGCGGGAGCAGCCGCGAGTCCGGCGCGCGCCAGGATCGGGGCGTCGGTCAGATCGTCGCCGATGTAGGCCACCTGCTCGTCGGTCACGCCCGCCTCGGCCAGAATGTCCTCATAGACCGGAATCTTCTCGAGGTGCCCCTGGTAGATGTACTTCATGTGGCACTGGCGGGCGCGGGTGACAAGGGCCGGCGAGTCGCGCCCGCTGATCACGCCTGTTTCGAGGCCCAGCCAGCTCGCCCATTGCAGGCCGATGCCGTCCTGAGAGTTGAAACCTTTGGTCTCGACCATCTCTCCCTGCGGGCCGGGGACGTTGTAGAGGCAGCCGTCGGTCATCACGCCGTCGGCGTCCATCAGCAGCAGCTTGATTTTGGCCGCGCGCGCCAGCAGAGCGGGCGATGGCTCAGGATTTGGCATTGGCGTCAGCGTCGCGTGCCAGCCACTCGGGTGCGCACGCGGAACAGCGTTTTCCCGGCGGTTATGTAGAGCGTTTTCATGTCTGCTCCACCGAAGGCGCAGTTAGTGAGGGTGTCCTCGGGAATGGGGATGAACTCGAGCAGCTTGCCGGCCGGCGAGAACACGTGAATGCCGGCCTTGGTGTCGAGCGTTTCCGGGGTGCCGCGAGGCCGGTTCAGCCCGGCGGCGGCGTAGACGTTGCTCTCCGTGTCGATGGAAAGGCCGTCAGCGCTGCGGCCCGGAAAAAAATTGTGGAACACGCGCATGTTGGCGACGCTGCCGTCGGGCCGCAGATCGTAAGCGCGGATCATGCGCGGGCCTTTCGCGGTCTGGTTGCTTTCTACGAGGTAAAACGTGCGGTCGTCGGGGGAGATGATCAGGCCGTTGGGCGTGCTGATGTCGGGCGCGGTGAGGATGCGCGTGAGGCGCCCGTCGGGATCGATCCGGTAGACGCCGGGCGGCCGGCCC
>JACQDI010000647.1 GCA_016201195.1 Acidobacteriota bacterium
CATGCTGGCGGCGGGCGTCTGCCGGCTTCTGTTCGAAGCCCTCACCCCCTCCTTCGCGACCCCCGTCCTGACCCTGGCCGGCGCGTGCTTTGGAACCGGGGCGGTGGGCTTTGTGTTGTGGGTCTGGGCGACCATCCACAGCCTGGCGGCGCCGACCATCCTCATCCTGGCCGCGCTGCCGCCGCTGGTCGTGGGGCTACTATGTCTTGGTGAGAAACCACTGGTCCTGCCGGCTCTTCCCTCAAACTCCCGACCACTTTCCCTGCGGCCGCCGGCAACGATGCTCCTGGTGCTCGCCCTGATCTTTCAATTCGGGACCCAGTGGGCGGCCGGAGGATGGCTGGCTCTCTACTGGATTCGCCGGCTGGGGGTCAGCTCAACCACCGCGTTGATCGGACTGGCGTTGTACTGGATCATGCTGACGCTGGGCCTGCTGTTGTCCGCCGGCGTGGCGCCTCTCTCGAGGCCACTGCGCTCCCTCACTGCCCGCTTTGCGGCGTCCCTGTTTGGCTCGGTGCTTCTGCTCTCGACCGCCGGCGTGGGAGGGGCGGTCGTCGGCGTGCTGTTCCTGGGAGCCGGGATTGGCACAGCGGGATCGATGCTCCTCAGCTTGATCGCAGAGCGGCTGCCTTGGCGCCGGCCGCGTGTGTTCCGTAGCCTGTTCCGGCTGGCCCTGGTGGGCGGCCTGCTCGCGCCCGCGGCTACCGGCTACCTGGCCCATTTCGGGGGCATCGAGTGGGCGATCCGCGTGCCGGCTCTGGGAGCGGTAATGGTCTACCTTCTGCTGTCGGCCGTTCTGCTGAAGCCGTCGGTGGACAGAATCTGGAAGACCGTTTCTTCCAAGGGATCGAGGGCTCCCTCGAAGAAGTGATCCTGGGCTTCCACCCAGGTGAGATCCTTTGGCTCAGCGGCCAGGGCGAATAGGGCCTCCATCTGCTCCCGGGAGCCGAACTGGTCGCGCGTGCTGTGCACGAAGTGCTTGGGACGCGAGCACCGGGCGAGGAAATTCCAGTCTCCGACCCCTGCCGGAAGCCCTACGGCGATCACCCGCGTCACCCGCGGATCGGAGCAGCTCGCCCGCAGGCTGACCCGGGCGCCGAAGGAAAAACCCGCCGCCAGCAGCGGCAGCCCCGGATACTGCTCGCCCAGACAGGTCAGCGCGGCGCGGAAATCGTCCTGCTCCCCTATGCCCTGGTCATACTCACCGGCGCTTTGTCCGGCCCCTCGAAAGTTGAACCGCAGCACGGCCGCCCCAGCTCGCCGCGCGCCCCGCGCAATCCGGTGGGTTACGTTGTTGCGCATCGTCCCCCCATGCTGCGGGTGTGGGTGGCAAACCACCACCGCCATGCGTGCGGGACCCTCGTGTTCCAGCAGGGCCTCGAGGCGGCCGGAGGGGCCGGGGATGAAAAGCGTAGCCATCCTAATTGGTTCTGTAGTTCGTAAACTGCATGTCAATCCCAAAATCGGTTTCCCGCACCAGTTTGATCACCTGCTGCAGCGTGTCGCGGTCCCGGCCGCTGACCCGCACCACGTCGCCCTGGATCGACGCCTGCACCCTGAGCTTGCTGTTCTTGATCAGCTTCACGATCTCCCTGGCCTTCTCGATGGGGATGCCCTGTTGCAAGGTGATCAACTGTTGCACCGACGATCCTGCCGCCGGCTCGATTTTGCCGTAGCTCAGCCCCTTCAGCGGCACCGAACGCTTCACCAGCTTCTGCTGCAAAATATCGTTGACCGCGCGCAGCTTGAATTCGTCATCGGAGCCGAGCAGGATCTGGCGTTCCTTTTCGTTCAACTCCACCCGCGACTTGGTGTTCTTCAGGTCGAAGCGCGTGCGGATCTCTTTCAGCGCCTGCTGGATGGCATTGTTGACCTCCTGCAGGTCGATCTTCGAGGCGATGTCAAAGGAATTATCGGGCATGGCTCATCGTTTTGTTTGCCGCAGGGCGTCCACCACCCGGCGGGCCACATCGTCGAGGAACGACGGCAAAGCCGCCTCCAGGGCGAGCAGGACGGCGGCTCGAACCTGTTCCGGATCGATCTGCGGTCCGGGCAGGGCCGCTTCGACCGCCTTTTCGAACACCGCTTCGTCCGGCGCCGGACCACTTTTGAGAAGCGGGCCGATGGTCTCGAGCACCACTGCGGGCTCGAACGGCTTGAGTAACACGCCGTCGGCCCGAACGCGCTGCGCCTCC
>JACQDI010000117.1 GCA_016201195.1 Acidobacteriota bacterium
GCGCGCCTTCGAGGCGCGTGCCCGCGACGGCTCCGGCGAAACGCTGCTGTGCAAATGGTTTCGCAGCGACTACCTGGCGGGCATCCTCACGCCCGGCCAGCGGGTCGCCTTTTACGGCAAGATCGAGTACGACAGCTACGCTGGAGAGCTGTCCATGCTGCACCCGGAGTTTGAGATTCTCTCCGAGGGCGACGAGGAGGCGGAAGCGGCGCTGCACCTGGGGCGGGTGGTGCCGATCTACGAGGCGGCGGGCAAGGTTTCGACGCGCGTGTTCCGCATCTTGGTCGACCGGGCGCTGGAGCAGTTGCACCTCGCGGACGATCCGCTGCCGGAGCCGATCCGCGCGCGGCTGGCGCTGCCCGCTCGCGCTCCGGCGATCCGCGAAACGCACTTCCCCGGACCGGAGTCGGACCTGCGGCTGCTGAACGCCTTCCGGACGCCGGCGCAGGTGCGGCTGATCTTCGAAGAGTTTTTTTATCTCGAGTGCGGCCTGGCGCTGAAACGGCGCAAAGCGCGGTCCGTCGAGGGCATCGCCTTCGCGTTGAACGACGCCGCACGGGAGAAAATCAAGGCCATTCTTCCTTTCAAGCCCACGGCGGCCCAGAAGCGGGTGCTCAAGGAGATCGCCACCGACATGTCGCAGTCGCACCCCATGAACCGGCTGCTGCAAGGCGACGTGGGCAGCGGCAAGACCATCGTGGCGTTGGAGGCGGCCATCATCGCCCTGGCCAACGGCTACCAGGTGGCGCTGATGGCGCCCACTGAGATCCTGGCTACGCAGCACTACCTCTACTCGAAACGGATCCTCGAGAAGGCCGGCTATGTCGTGCTGCTGCTGACGGGGTCCTCGACCAGCCGCGAGAAGGCCAAGCTCCGGCAGGTGATCGCGGCCGGTCTCGCCCAGGTGATCATCGGCACCCACGCCCTGATCGAAGGCGGCGTGCAGTTCGACCGGCTCGGCCTGGTGATCATCGATGAGCAGCACCGCTTCGGCGTAATCCAGCGGTTGAAACTGCTGCAAAAAGGCAAGACCCCGGACGTGCTGGTGATGACCGCCACCCCCATCCCGCGCACCCTGGCGCTGACCGTGTACGGGGATTTGGATGTTTCGGTGATCGACGAGCTGCCGCCCGGGCGGCGGCCCATCGAGACCCGGCACTACACTCAGGACCAGATCGAGGAGGCGTGGAGTTTCGTGGGCGACCAGGTCCGCGCCGGACGGCAGGCCTACGTGGTCTACCCGGTGATCGAGGAGTCGGAAACGCGCTCGATCAAGGCGGCCGAGAAGATGCACCTGCACCTCTCGAAGGTCGTCTTCCCCGACCTCGCCGTGGGCCTTTTGCACGGGCGGCTCCCGGCGGCGGAGAAAGACCAGATCATGCAGGACTTCAAAGCAGGGCGCATCGACCTGTTGGTCGCGACCACGGTGATCGAGGTGGGGGTGGATGTGCCCAACGCCACGGTGATGGTGATTGAGCACGCCGAGAGCTTCGGCCTCTCGCAACTGCACCAGCTTCGGGGCCGCGTGGGAAGGGGCGCCGAGCAGAGCTACTGCCTGCTGGTGACGGCGGAATTGACGGAGGCGGCGCGGGAGCGGATCCGCACCATGCTCGACACCACCGACGGGTTCCGCATCGCCGAGATGGACCTGCGGCTGCGCGGCCCCGGGGAATTCTTCGGCACGCGACAGAGCGGGCTGCCGGCGTTCCGCGTGGCCAACATTCTCCGCGACCGCGAGGTACTGGAGCTGGCGCGGTCGGAGGCGGGGGCGTACATCGAGAATCCGCCTTCGCCGGAGGATCTGCGGAGGCTGGTGGCGTATATCCGGGAGAGCTGGCAGCGGCGGTATGGGCTGGTGCAGGTCGGCTGACGCCGTCCTGGTTTGAGAATTTGAGGATTTGAGAATTTGAGAGTTATCGGTGGGAGGTTTCGATCACGGAGGTTGAAGACGCTGCCCGGGAGGGCGCTGCGGCCGACGAGCGATCGGATGCGGGAGACCTTGTTCGATGTGTTGGGCGAGGAGCTGAAGGGGAAGGTCTTTGTGGATGCCTATGCCGGATCGGGGGCGGTGGGGATCGAGGCCCTGAGCCGGGGAGCGGCGCGGGTGGTGTTTATCGAAAGCGACCGGAAGGCGGTGGCGGTGATTTGGAAGAATCTTCGGGCGTTGGGGCTGGAGGCCCAGGTGGTGGCGAGGCCGGTGTTGAGTGCTTTGGGGGGAATGGCGGCCGACATCGTGTTTCTGGATCCGCCCTACGAGGAGAAGGCGGAATACGAGCGGGCGTTGCGGCGGCTGGGGGAGGCGCCGCCGCCGCTGGTGGTGGCCGAGCACGCCCGACGGCTTGAACTCGGGGAAGCCTACGGCGGGCTGCGACGAGTGCGGGTGCTGCAGCAGGGCGACAGCCGCTTAAGTTTTTACCGGGCCAGCCCGCCGGGGTTGGTGATCGAGGCTCTGGCCACTCACCGCGACAATGTGGAGCGGACCGAAAAGATGCGTTGACCGGTTGCGCGAAGGGCAGTAGCCGGCTGCCGGATCCTGTTATCCTGAAAACATGGATGTCTTTGAAGAACGCCGCGAGGCCCTCGAGAAATATGAATTCATGATGGGGAAGGCGCGGGGGCAGCTTGCGGTGGCGCTCGACGTGCTGACCGACGCGCTAGTATTAGTAGGACAGCATGGGGTCTACTGCCACAGTGCGCGGACGCCTGGTCGGCCGGCGATGGACGTGGAGCTGATCGCCAAAGGCATCACCGACGCCAAGGAACTGCTATCGAGCGTGATGGCCGAGCTGAAGCAGAACGGCGCGGCGCCTTCAGCAAATGCGCGGTAGTTGCTCGCTGCTCAGCTTGTCGAGCACGCGGCGGCCGCCGGCCCGGCCAGACATGCGGGCGCTTCCCGAGCGATCTGCTCGGCCAGCCGCTCGGCCGCCTCGCGCACGGCGGGCGAGGGCTCCGCGCCCGGCTCAAAGTTCGTTCCCTCGATGCCGTAGATGCGCAGCCGCGGGGGCAGCCGATCGAGGAGCCGCGCCAGCTCCACCGCCTCGGCCACCCCGAAGGCGTGGGTCGAGCAACGGATGAAATCCCCCGCCAGCGGCGCCGTGCGCGCGTCCCAGACGGTGATGGCGCCGGGGGGCACCCCGGTGACCACGGCGTCGACCAGGATCACCTCTTCGGCGTCGCTCCAGCCTTCCAACAAGGCCAGCGCCTCGCCGCTCTGCTCCACAGCGTCGATGCCCCTTTCTCAATGGCCAGCAAGCCGCCGTCCTTGACGACCCGCTGTTCTTTGTCCGTTCCGAAGCGGATGGCGCCGTTCAGAACCAGCAAGGTGACGGGGCCCCGCAGTTCGTGGCCGCACATGGCAGCGCCTTTGCGCAGGGCAACCAGCACCGTGCTGTAGTCTCTGGTCTTGATCAGGGTCACCGAATTGCGGTCGCCGGAACGCCACTCGGGCTCCTTCTTCAGTTGTTTCATCTCCGCTTCGAGCGAGAACGAGAGCAACGGGGCGGCGAGCGCGCGCTTTTTGCGGGGCGCCGTTCGCGTTTTACCGGGCATGAGGTTCTCCTCTCTCGATCCTCAGATTTGTGATAATGCCGCTCCGCCGCGAGGAGTTATACCCCTGGCGCCGGAGCGACCGAATCAGGCCTCCCAGGGCTTTCCGTTGCACCGCGACTTGTGTGGGTACCTCGGAGCGAGCCATAGCCGCAACCGGTTCCGGTTTGTGTAGTTCCTACGGTGAGGTCAGCACACACGTCCATACACCTGCTGATCGGACGCGGGCTCCTTTGTCAATTCGCGAACTTCTTGAATGCGGGAGGTGCGGATGATCCCGAACGTGGGATGGCGAAACTCCAGGAACATGCCCCGGCCGATGAACTGCATCTTGATCATGGCGCGGCCCCAGGTTGAGCCGTTGATCTTCACCAGCACCGGCTGCGGGCAAAACTTGGGGTGTCCGGCCAGCAGGACCCTTCCGTCGCCCCGGTTCTCGAGCCTGTAGTAGCGGTTCTTAGTCTCGATCTCCAGCAAGGCCCCCACCGGCAAGTCCTTCAAAAATACGCCCCCCTCGATCTCCGACTGGCAGATATTGCGGTTGATCTCATCTCCCAGGTTCGGGTGAGGCATGAAAAGCTGCGGGGCGAGTTTTTGCGTGGCCGTCATTGTTCCTCACCTCCTACGATGCTGAACGTGCACGTGAAGTTCCAAAAAACTAGTCCCCCTGGTACTAGCCTTGGCCCCTAATGTGCTCTAGGAGTTGCGGAGAATCACCCATGGATGGGAAGTGTTACTTTTACGAGACGCAGATCGAGTGGGGCAAAAGACGCAGGGGCCAGTTGCAGGCGCAGGGGTTGCCCGGGCTGACCGTCAGCACCCCACCCGAGTTCAACGGAGAGGCGGGGTTCTGGACGCCCGAGCACCTGTTTGTGGCTGCGGCCGAGGCCTGCCTGATGGCGACATTCATCGGAATCGCCGAAAAGGCGCGCTTGGCGGTGGCGGGCTACCGCTCCTCGGCGCGGGGCAAGCTGGAACTAGTCGGCAGCGGGCTGCGGTTCACGCAAATCTTCATCTCTCCGGTCGTAGAGTTGGAGAAGGCCGAGGACCGCGAACTGGCGGGGCGGGTTCTGGCGAAGGCGGCGAAGAACTGTCTGATCGCCAACTCCATGGCGCTCGAGATGCGCGTCGAGCCGGAGTTCGCGGTGCGGGCCGCGGCGGCGTGACGAGCACAGTCTCACGCAAAGACTCAAAGGGCGCAAAGAAGAACCTCAGGGTATTTCTTTGCAGCTTTGCAGCTTTGCAGCTTTGCGGCTTTGCGTGAGGCTGTTCTTTTTCCGGAGGTTGCATGCGTTGGATTCTAGTGTTTGTGATGGCAGCCTGCGTTTGGGCGCAGGAGCCACTGAGCTTGAGACAGGCGGTGGAGCTGGCGCTGAAGTCGAACCCGCTGGTGGCGGCGGCGGACGCCGGGGAGAAGGAAGCGACGGCGCGGATTCGGCAGGCGCGGGCGGGTTATATGCCGCGCCTCCAGTTTTCCGAAAGCGTGCAGCGGAGCAATAACCCGGTGTTCGTGTTCGGATCCCTGCTCACCCAGCACCAGTTCACAGCCGCCAATTTCGACCTGGACCCGTTGAACCGGCCGGCGGCGCTCAACAACTACCAGTCGCGGCTGTCGGTGGAGCAGGTCGTCTTTGACGCGCGGCAGACGAGCCGGGGCGTGGAGGCGGCGCGCTTCTCGCGGCAGATGGCCGGCGAGGAGACGCGGCGCAGCCACTCGGAGATCATCCTCGGCGTTCTGCGCGCGTATTTCGCCGTGGCGCTGGCGGCGGAGAACCAGCGCGTGGCCGGGCAGTCGATGGCCAGCGCGCGAGCCGATCTGGAGCGGGCGCAGGCGGTGTACGAATCGGGGCGGAGCACACAGGCGGAGGTGCTGGCTCTGAAAGTGCACCTGGCCGGGGTGCGCGAGCAGCAGATCCGCGCGGCAAACGACCTGGCGGTGGCGCGGGCCGCCCTCAGCGACGCGCTGGGGGTGGATCTCAACCGGCAGTTCGAGCTGACCACGCCGCTCGAGCCGGCGGCGCAGGCGGAGCGGACGCTCGAGGAATACGGGCAGATGGCCGCCGGGCGTCCCGAGCGGCGCCAGGCGGCGCTGGCACAAAGCCTGGCCCAGGCCCAGGAGGAGCTGGCCCGCGCCGCCTACTGGCCGCAGGTGGTGTTCCAGGGTATTATTGAAGCCGACCGCCAGAGTTTTTACTCCCGCGGCGGCGCCAATTGGTTCACTGCCGTATCGCTGCGCTGGACACTGTGGAACGGTTCGGAGACGAAGGCGCGGGTGGAGCAGGCCCGCTTCGCCCAGTCGCGCGCCGAGGCGCTGGCAAAGCGCGCCGACTCGGCCATCCGCCTGGAGGTGCGCAAAGCATATCTCGACCTGAGCGCCGCCGCCCAGAGAGTGGAGGTGGCGGCCGCCGCCATCGCCGAGGCCGAGGAAGCCCACCGCATCATCCGGAACCGCCACCAGGCGGGAATGACCACGATCACCGAGCTGCTGCGCAGCGAAACGGCGCTCCAGGCGGCGCGCACGCGACGGCTGGCCGCTGTATATGATCACCGGGTGGCCGCCGCCGCGCTGGAGCACGCCGCCGGGGTCTTGACCGCCGAATCGGCGGTGGTGAACTGAGGCGGGTATGCGAGGACATCTTTTCAAGATGCAGTTGGCTGCTGCGTGGAGCGTCCTCGTGCTCGCCTCCTGCTCGAAGACCGAGACGCGGGCGACCACGCCCTCTGCTCCCGTAGCGGTGAAGGTGGAGACCGTCGCCGCTGCGGAGCTTCCCGGGGTCTACGAGGTGAGCGGAACGGTGCGGGCGCGCTACACGGCGGCCGTGGCGGCCAAGATCGTGGGGACGATCCGCGAGGTTCGCGTGCAGGCCGGGGACCGGGTGAAGGCCGGGCAGATACTGATAGTGCTCGACAGCCGGGACCTGGAGGCGAATCTTCGCCGCGCGGAAGCGGGATTGGCCGAGGCGCAGAACGCCATCCCCGAGGCGGAGAACGCCATCGCCGCCGCCCGCGCCAACCTGGAGTTGGCCCAGGTGACACACCAGCGCTTCCAGGATCTGCTTGCCAAGAAGTCGGTTTCCCAGCAGGAATTCGACGAGTCGGCGGCGCGGCTGAAGGGCGCTGAGGCGGCGCTCCAGATATCGCTCTCGAAGCGGCAGCAGTTGGATGCGCGGCACGGCCAGGCAGAGGCCGAGGTGGCCGCCGCCCGCATCGCCGCCGGCTACGGCACACTCGCCGCGCCGTTTGCCGGGTTAGTCAGCGAGCGCAAGGCCGACGCGGGGACCCTGGCCACGCCGGGCGCTCCGCTGCTCGTGCTCGAGCAGGAAGGCCCGCTGCGCCTGGAAGCCTCGGTGGATGAATCCCGGCTGCGGCTGGTGCGGGTGGGCCAGACCGTTCCGGTTACCCTCGAGGGTCTGGACCGGACCGTCGATGGGCGCGTGGCCGAGATCGCGCCGGCGGTTGACGCGGCGACGCGCAGCTTCCTCGCCAAGATCGACCTGCCGGCGGTGGCCGGCCTGCGGGTCGGCATGTTCGGCCGGGCCGCTTTTCCTGCCGAGAAGCGCTCGGTGTTGCTGGCGCCCGCGGCGGCCGTGGTCGAGCGCGGGCAGATCCGGTCCCTCTATGTTGTAGAAGGAGATACGGCCCGCCTGCGCTTCGTAACCCTGGGCGAATCCCGAGGCGATCGCCGGGAAGTGTTGGCGGGGCTCGACCCGGGCGAGCAGGTGATCCTCAATCCGCCGGCGGCTCTCGAGGACGGAGCTCGCGTAACGAGATGAGCGAGACGTCCCAGCTCCGCGCCGCCGGCAAGCTGGCCGCGGCCTTCATCCAGTCCAAGCTCACGCCGCTGTTCGTGGCGGCCTCCGTGCTGCTGGGGGTGTTAGCGGTGGTCAAGCTGCCCCGCGAGGAGGAGCCCCAGATCATCGTCCCCATGATCGACATCTTCGTCGAGATGCCCGGCGCGACGGCCCGCGAGATCGAGGAGCGCGTCACCAAGCCCATGGAGAAGCTGCTGTGGGAGATTCCCGGGGTGGAGTACATCTACTCGACCTCCAGCCCCGGCGCATCCCTGGCCGTGGTGCGGTTCTTTGTCGGCGAGGATGAGGAGAAGAGCATTGTCCGCCTCAACCAGAAGATGTTCGCCAACTTCGACCTGATTCCGCCGGGGTGCTCGCAACCGCTGATCAAGCCGCGGTCGATCGACGACGTGCCGATCCTGGCGCTGACCCTGTGGAGCAAGCGCTACGGCGATTTCGAGCTGCGGCGCCTGGCGGCCCAGTTGCACGACACCATCAAGCAGGTGGACCAGGTCTCAGCGGTCGCGATCATCGGCGGACAGCGCCGCCAGGTGCGGGTCGAGCTGGACGAGGCCCGGCTGGCCGGGTATCACCTCTCGCCCCAGGATGTCGCCGGCGCTTTGGGTCTGGCCAACCGGCGCCTGCCGGCAGGAAGTTTCTCCGCGTCGAACAGAGAATTCATTCTGGAAGCCGGATCGTTCCTCAGCTCGGCCGAGGAGGTGAGGCGGGTGGTGGCCGGGGTATCAAGCGGCCGGCCCGTGTTTCTGGGTGACGTGGCGCGGGTCGAGGACGGCGGCGAGGAACCCTCGCAATACGTGCGCTTCGGGGCAAGCTGGCCGGCGGTGACCCTGGCCATCTCCAAGCGCAAGGGCGCTAACGCCATCGCCGTCGCCGAGCGAGTGCTGGCGCGGGTGGAGACAGCGCGCGGCTCGTTGCTGCCGGCCGATGTGGAGCTGGCCATCACCCGCAACTACGGCGAGACGGCGGCCGAGAAATCAAACGAGTTGCTGTTTCACATGCTGATCGCCGTGGTGTCGGTCTCCGTGTTGATCTGGTTCACGCTCGGGTTCCGCGAGTCGTGGATCGTGTTTACCGCCATTCCGGTGACCCTGGCCCTGACCCTGGCGACGTTCTATCTCTACGGGTTCACCCTGAACCGCATCACCCTGTTCGCGCTGATCTTCTCGATCGGCATTCTGGTGGACGACGCGATCGTGATCGTGGAGAACATCGTGCGGCACGCGCGGATGCCGCACAACCAGGGACGGGACCGCGCGCAGGTGGCCGTGGAGGCGGTAGACGAGGTCGGCAATCCAACCATTCTCGCCACGCTTACCGTAATCGCCGCCATCCTGCCGATGGCGTTTGCGGGGGGCTTGATGGGGCCGTACATGCGGCCCATCCCGATCGGCGCCTCGGCGGCGATGGTGTTTTCGCTGCTGGTGGCATTGGTGGTCACCCCCTGGGCGGCGATCCGCATGCTGGGGGATACGGCCGCGCACGGCCACAGCGAAACCGAGAACCGCATCACCCGGCTCTATCGCGCCGTGATGGGTCCGTTGCTCCACCGGCCGCTCGCCCGCTATGGCTTTCTGATGCTGGTGGCCGTGCTGCTCGTGGGGTCGATGGGGCTCGTCTACATCGGCTTCGTGAAGGTCAAAATGCTGCCCTTCGACAACAAGAGCGAGTTCCAGGTGATCGTGGACATGCCGGAGGGGACGACGCTCGAAGAGACCGGACGGGTGACCGGCGAGCTGGCGGCGGTGATCCGCAAGCAGCCCGAGGTAACGAATTTCCAGACCTACGTGGGGACGGCCTCGCCCTACAACTTCAACGGCCTGGTGCGGCATTATTTCCTGCGGCGCGGTCCGAACGTGGCCGATATTCAGGTCAACCTGGTGGGCAAGTCCGAGCGGCGGCTGCAGAGTCACGAGATCGCCAAGCGCGTCCGCGAGCAACTGGCGCCGGTGGCGGCCCGCTTCGGGGCGCGGATCAAAGTGGCCGAGGTGCCTCCCGGACCGCCCGTGCTCGAAACCATGGTGGCCGAGGTCTACGGGCCCAGCCAGCGGGGACAGATTGAGATTGCCCGGATGGTCCGCGACATCTTCGAGAAGACGCCCGGCGTGGTGGACGTCGACTGGTACGTGGAAGACGATCAGACCAAATACTCCGTGCGGCTCGACCGCGAGAAGGCGGCGTTGAACGGCGTTTCCGACCAGGACGTGGCGGGAGTGCTGAAGATGGCCGCCGCCGGCGAGGTGGTGGGGCTGCTGCACGCCGCGCGCGAAAAAGAAGACGTGCCCATCACGGTGCGCCTGGCTCGCGCCTCGCGCTCAGATATAGAGCGGCTGAAGAATCTCAAGCTGCGCGGGCGCGCCGGCAACCTGGTCGCCCTGGGCGAGGTGGCCCGCATCGACCGCACCACCGAGGACAAGAGCATCTATCACAAGAACCTCATGCCGGTCACTTACGTGACCGCCGACCTGGCTGGCGCGATCGAGAGCCCCGTCTACGCCATGCTCAACGTAGGCCCCGAGATCGGGCGGCTCAAGAGTCCCGAAGGCTACCAGATCGAGCAGTATACAGCGTCGCTGCCGCCCACCGACACCCGCTACGCGCTCAAGTGGGACGGCGAGTGGCACATCACCTACGAGGTGTTCCGCGACCTGGGGCTGGCCTTCGCGGCGGTGCTTGTGCTGATCTATATCTTGATCGTGGGATGGTTCCAGTCGTTCGTGACGCCGCTGGTGATCATGGCCGCCATCCCCTTTTCGCTGGTGGGGATACTGCCCGCCCACGGGCTGCTGCGGGCGTTCTTCACGGCAACGTCCATGATCGGATTCATCACCGGGGCGGGGATCGTGGTCCGCAATTCGATCATCCTGGTCGATTTCATCGAGCTGCGATTGAAAGAAGGCATGCCCCTCGACCAGGCCGTGATCGACGCCGGGGCGGTGCGCTTCCGGCCCATGATGCTCACCGCGGCGGCGGTGATCGTCGGCTCGGCGGTGATCCTGTTCGACCCCATTTTTCAGGGCCTGGCCATCGCGCTGATGGCCGGCGAAATCGCCTCGCTGGCCCTCTCCCGCATGACTGTGCCCGTGGTCTATTTCATGGTCAATCGAAGGAGGAATCCATGACCGCGGATCGGTATGTCCACGTGATTGCCGGAACGCTTGTTCTGGCAAGCCTGGGGCTCGGCTACTTTGTAAGCCCTTACTGGTATCTGTTTACAGCCTTCGTCGGACTGAACCTGCTGCAATCGAGGCTCACCAACTGGTGCCTGATGACGAGTATCTTGCGCAAGGCGGGGTTCAAGGACTGATTCCCCTGTCTTCGCCACCAAGACACCAAGACACAAAGAGACCAAGCGCAACCCTTACCTACTCTACTCGCCGTCCAACAAGACCGCGTGGAGAAGTGGCATCTGTTGCAAGCGCCACCGGGATCAAGTAATCCGCACCGGCGACGAGTTGGGAACGATGGGAACAACCCTGCATTTAGTTGCGCCGAAGGGCTACGGCAGCGCCCGCTGTGCCTGTGAAGATTCAGCCTGGATGGTCGCGCGGTGTCCAGTTTAGTGGGTACGTCAATGAAGCGCCGACCTGAACCAGAGGTCCAGAAACTGTCGAGGAGAGACGATGGAAACGCCTCGATACGTCTTGAGATTCAACAGGTGCTGATCCCCGCTGATGATGTAGTCGGCGCTGCCTTCGATCGCGCAAGCAATCACGACGTTGTCGTCGGGATCGACGGCTACCGCATTGACGCCGATCCTCCCGGTGGTCCAACGCGCCAGCCGTCGCACGTAGTGCAGCCAAGGCGCCACGCGGATGCCGTGGCGAATGATCGCCTTCTGCAGGCGAGGGCGCTGGAGCACATCGACCAGTTCCTCCCAAATATCGGGAGATGTCAGGATCTGAATCTTGTCTTCCACCGCGAGATCAATGATACGGGCCGGAATCCCACTGCGCCTCAGGCACCCGCTGACCCATTGATTGGTGTCCAAGACGACGACTGGCTTCAACGACTTGGCTTTCGCCGGCGCATTCTGCGCACGGCTTGGATTTCACGATCAATCATTCGGTCGAAAGCCTCTTCGCTCATCTGGTCGAACGGCGTCGGCTGTTTCATGATCTCCCGCAGCCGAGTTCTGTCTTCTTCGCGTTGCACGGCCACGTCGACCGGAACGACCGCCGCCAGCGGTTCTCCATTTCTCTCCACGATATACTGGCGGCGCTTGAGGCGGACGGAGTTCAGTACGGAGATCAATTCCTGACGGAGCTGGCCGGCGGGTATTTTCTTCAACATGGCTTCTGTAGCAATGCTATCACAGGTGTGCTCAGCGTCTGGTCAGCCCGGCCTGGTCCTGGCCATGGGCAAGCCGATCGAGTTTGTTGTAAGGGAATTGAGAGATTGAGCCGGTTTCCTTTTCTCAATTCCGCAATTTCTCAGTTCCTGGGTGGGTTAGGCCACCCACCACTGGGTAAAGGCGCTCAACCTTATCCGGTATATCCGCTAAAACCAATGCCCCGGCACTGGCCCACCGGTTGCAATGCTCCCAATCCTGATGCTGTTTCCCCGCGAGCATGGCGCCT
>JACQDI010000640.1 GCA_016201195.1 Acidobacteriota bacterium
CCGCTCATTCGAGCCGCAGAACGCTATCCACATCGTGGACCACCAGGACGGCGATCTTCCAGATGCTGTCGGTCTTGTGCAGCAGGTACGTAACGCCTGCCCGGTCAAGTTCCTGTCCGTCCGTCTTATAGCGAACGGCAATGCCGCCAGCCAACATGGTGGTGGCGCCCAGCCGCTTGACGTGCAGGCTGGTCAACTCAGTGCGGGCGAATCCTCTTGCCTGGAGTGCTTCCATAAAACCCGCGAACACAGCCGTGATGGCCGCGTGGGTGGGCGTCGCGATGACTCCCCCCACGGGGACGATCAGCACAGACGGCTCATGAAAGTAGGGTGGGATCGCCTGAACATCGAGTGTACTGACAGCGCTGTAGTAGTCGGTGAGTACCCGCGTCACGGCTGCTTTATCATCCTCTCCAGCAGCGAAGCACGCATTGGTAACCACCCCGTTCATGGCACTCTTGCGGAGGACGCTCGACACCCCTTAATGCCGGAACCAGCAGAGTGGACAAGTGCCAGTGCAGTACATGCCGACTGCGCCCAGAGTCGCCAGCACTGCTGCGATGAACAGTGTCTTCAGCATTTCGAATCCCCTCCGGCCACTTATGCTAGATCCATCCGCCTTCGATGTCAACCGTGCTCAGTAATAGTATCTAAGACGAATCGTCGCATCTGGTCGGTGATCTCATCTCGCACACGGCGGAACACGGCGAGGCGCTCCTCGCGTGAGCCCTCGGCGGCGGCCGGATCGTCAAAGCTCCAGTGCAGCATCCGCCCGGCGCCCGGAAACAACGGGCAGGCTTCCCTGGCCGGGTCGCACACGGTGATGACATAGTCGAACCGCTGGCCGGCAAACTCGTCCGCCTTCTTTGACCGGTGCCTGGAAATATCGATACCCAGCTCGCGCATGACCTCGATCGCCAACGGGTGGAGGCCGGTGGGATGCGTGCCGGCGCTCGCCGCGTCGAAGTGGTCGCCCGCCAGATGGCGCAGCAACGCTTCGGCCATCTGGCTGCGGGCGGAGTTCCCCACACAGAGAAACAGGGCTTTCTGTCTGGTCGTTGCGGTCACTTCGCCCCTTCAAACGCAAACCAGCCGCGGGTCCGGTTGCAGGCCGCACAGACCGAGAGCATCACTGGAACCTCGACCAGCACCCCGACCACGGTGGCCAAGGCGGCGCCGGAGCCCGGGCCGAACAGCGCGATGGCCGTCGCCACCGCCAGCTCGAAAAAGTTGCTGGCGCCGATCAACGCGCCGGGAGCCGCCACCGCGTGCGAGACCCGGAACAGCCGCATCAGCCCGTAAGCCAGGGAGGAGTTCAGGTAGACCTGCACCAGAATCGGCGCCGCAATCAGGACCACGTGGAAAAACTTCCCGGTGATGTTGTCGGCCTGAAAGGCGAAAATGAGGACCAGGGTGGCCAGCAGAGCCACGATCGTGATCGGCGCGAAGCGTGGGAGAAGCGTTTCTTCGAACCATACTTTCCCGTTCCGGCGAATCAGCCAGGCTCGCAAGATCATCCCGGCCGCCAGCGGGATGACGATAAAGCTGATCACCGAATAGAGCAGCACGGCGAAAGGAACCGACAGCGAGGAAGCGCCTCTAACCAGGAAGCGGACAATGGGGGCGAACAGAAAGAGCATGATCAGATCGTTTACCGACACCTGGACCAGGGTGTAGGCCGGATCGCCGTCGGTGAGATAGCTCCACACAAACACCATGGCCGTGCAGGGAGCGGCGGCCAGAATAATTGTGCCGGCGATGTACTGATCCGCCTCCGCCGGCGCAATCCATCCCGCGAAGACGTGCCGGAAAAAAAGCCAGGCGATCAACGCCATCGAGAATGGCTTCACCAGCCAGTTCACGAACAGCGTGACGAGCAGCCCGCGGGGGCGCTTGCCGATGTCGCGGATGGAGCTAAAATCCACCTTCATCATCATCGGCGTAATCATCAGCCAGATCAGGACGGCGATGGGCACGTTGACCTGGCTGCCTTGGCCCAGTTCCAGCGTGCGAAGGGCATACACCGCGCTCGGGACCCACTTGCCGAGGCCCAGGCCGGCGAGCATGCACAATCCTACCCACAGCGTAAGATAGCGCTCAAACAGGTTCAGCCGTTTCACCTCGGCCGAGGCCACCGGCAGTCCAGCTTCTTCAGTCAAGTTCACCATGTCCCCCTTGCGAGACTGCAAGCCTCCTTTTCCGGATCGGATGGCGGGATTCCGAGATCGTGCCCCGAGCTCCGACCGGATGCGGCCCGCGCCAGCTCACCCTTGGAGCGCCATTTCCATGAGGAGGGCTCCCAAAGAGAGCCGATAGCAAGCATCAAAATTCGGGCAGGCAACACATTGCTGCCATGCCTCGGCGTCCAGGACGGCGGCGCGCCGGGGGGCGACGACACCGGGAACGTCCAGCCGGAATCCGAACACTTTTCCCAAGACCGTTCTGTTGTGCGGGGGCCCGGCAACCGAGGGGAACATTTTTCCGTAACAATCCGGATTGATGAACTGTGCTGTAGGCTCATTTCGCACTCCCATCCTTTCTACCGGGCCACCGCCCGGCTCCTCGGCCGCGTGGCTCCGGCCGCCACCGGCGACACCTTGGGGAAGACGCGGATCTGCTGCATCGTGCACGCGCCGGCCTTCACGGCCCGCTGTAAGCGGGCGAGATCCTCGCTGAACGCCGGATCGGCCCGGAACGCCTCTCGCAGAAGATCGAAGAGCTTCTTCCGTATCCCGTCGCTGGCCTCCGCCAGGCGGTAGAAAACGCGGAATCCCTCACGGCGGTCGGCGACGAGGCTCACGTGTTTCAGGTACGTCAGGTGCCGCGAAATATTGGGCTGTGACGCCTCCAGGACATACTGTAGGTCGCAACCGCACAACTCGCCGTACAGAAGCAGGTTGAGGATACGGAGGCGGCTGCGGTCGGCCAGGCCCTTGAAGTAGCCTTCCAGGTCTTCTATCACTCTATGATTATATACGCATTCTCGGTTGAACGCAACCTATTTGGATTGGAAAGGGGCCAGCGTGAAGGATAGAGCCCGGCGGTGAGGTTTCCCCCAGCTACTCGCCGCCGACGAACCGGTAGAGCAGCATGGCCAGCACCGCGCCGCCGATGGGACCCACCACATAGGCGATCGAAAGCGAGCCGATGCCGAGAGCGACGGCGGGATTGAGGACACCGTTCGAGCCGGCGGCAGCCAACGTAATACCCAGCAACAGCGAGCCGCCGATCGTCAGGCCGGAGGCGGCAGCCGGCGCTTTGCCATAGACCACCGAGGCGACGCCGAAGGCCAGCCAGAAGGCTCCCAGCGCCTCGGCCCCGAAAGTGGCGCCGCTGTCGACCACGGTGAGCGCCGCCGGGGCGACGAAGGCGCGCCCCACCGCCATCGCCAGGGCAGCGCCGGCGAACTGGGCGACCAGGTAGGCCACCGCGTCTTTGACGCTGATCTTGCGGATCGCCAGCAGGCCGATGGTGATCGCCGGGTTGATATGGGTTCCGGAGATCGCGCCCATGGTGTAGACGCAGATACCGAGGGTGAGGCCGGCGACCACCGGGGTCGGAACCGGGAACTTGCCCGCAAGGGAGAGGCCCACGGCCAGGGCGAGGGCGAAGGTGCCTAGGAACTCTGCTAAGTATTTTTTCATAACAACCTTATACCTCACTTCAGAGGCGAAAAGACAAGGCAAAAGGCAAACTGCAAAAGGCAAAAGGCAAAAATTAAGGAAGGGGGCACTTATCCGTCGGCCACTCGCGCTTCTCGATCGGGCCAGGGCGGCAGAAGCACGACGAGCAGGTACAGGATCAGAAATGGCAACAGCAGGAGCAGCGCGGACATGAAGAAGCCCTCGATCCCCAGCAACTCCATCTTGTAGACGGTCAGGCCGCGCAGGCTTTTGGAGAACAGTTGACCTCCGATGACCACGTTCCAGCGAGTGCTGAAGATGCCGATCTGGATGAGCACGGCGGCGCTGAAGTAGACCAGGCGGCGAAGCTCGGCGGGCGCCGCCAGCAACCCCCGGCTGCGGAAGGCGGGGCTGACCAGGAACAGCGAGAGCATCGGCAGCACCGTCCCCACCAGCACCTGGAGCACCACCAGGCTCAGGAACAGCCGGCTGGAGATCATCTGAGAAAGGATCTTGATCGATTCTTCGGCCTCGTACAGGCGGTGAATGAAATCCAGCATCTCCAGCGAGAAGTCCACAATCAGGGCGTAGAGCAGAAACGAGGCGAGCTTGTCGGCGCAGGCCATGTCCACGTCTTTGCCGCGCACCAGGCTGCTGAACAGGAACAGAAGAAGGATCAAAGCAATGCCGGAGACAATGGCCGAAAACAGGAAGACGATGGGGATCAGCACGCTCGACCACCACGGGTTGGCCTTGACCGAGCCGAAAATGAAACCGACATAGCCGTGCAGTAGAAAAGCGGAGGGAATCCCGATCAGGGTGATGAGCTTCCCCGCGCCACGATCAAAACTGAGCGACCGTTCCGAAAGATCGGTAGCGCCCAGCGTGAGCGCGCGATGCAGGAAACGGCGCAATCCTGTCTCGCCGGCAGCCCACTGGATCAGATCCTTGCGATAATCAAACCAGATTTCGAGCAGCAGCACCACCATCAGGTACCAGGCATAGATGAAGCCGAACATGGCCATGGCCGAGTTCAGGTTGGGGGTGAGAAAAATCTCGAAAGCGCGCCCGGGGTGGCCCAGGTGGGCGAGCAGCGGCAGCGGGGCGACGATCAGGAAGGCCAGGGCGGTGAGCAGGGAGAGCCGGTAAGTGGGTTGCACCTCACGCACATTAAAAACACGTTCCAGAGAGGCGAGAATGAAAGCCCCGGCCACCAAGCCGGTGACGTAAGGGTAGACCACCACCAGCAGCCCCCACTGCAGCTCGATTTCGTTCGGATAGATATAGCCCTTCACCTGTTGCAACACGTCCATGAGCGGCTGAAGCTGAGGATCCACGGCTATCTCACCTCTCCGTCCAGATTGGCGTAATAGACTCTCGGCTCGGTGTTGAGATGGGGCTTCAAAACCTGAATTTCGTGCAGGCGCATGAACCGGGTAAGCGGGCTGCTGCGCGCCTTCAGCTCGCCGAAAATTCTGGCCTGGGTCGGGCAGACCTCGACGCACGCGGGGACCAGCCCTTTGATCAGGCGGTGATAACAGAACGTGCACTTCTCGGCGGTGTGCGTCACCGGATGCAGGAACCGCGCTCCGTACGGGCAGGCCTGAATGCAATATCTACAGCCGATACAGTACTCTTGATCCACTAGCACCACGCCGTCCTGCGTGGTGAAGGTGGCGCCCACCGGGCACACCTGGACGCAGGGGGGATTGGCGCACTGGTTGCACAGCTTGGGGACAAAGAAAGTGCGGACAATACCGGTTTCGTTCACCGGGGGAAAGCCGGCGATGCCGCCGTTGGGGCTGCTGACCACGGTTTCGCCGTTGGTCTGGACTACATATCGCTCGATCCAGGTGCGGAAGTAAAACGGTTCCCGGGGCACGTCGTTTTCCGCCTTGCAGGCCTCGGCGCAGCGCCCGCATCCGATGCAGCGGCTGGTATCGATGCCCATGGCGTAATTGTGCTCGGAAGCTTTGTATGCCGGTGGCTTGGAGGCATCGCCCTCCGCCTTTTTTTCCGCTTCCGGCTCTCCGGCCCGGAGCAAGGCGAGCAGCGTCAGCGGCACTGGCAACGACTTGCGGAGAAAATCCCGGCGGTCCAATCCGCCGGCTTCCGGCTCGCCCGCGGATTCCATGGATGACGGATGTGGCTTCTGGTCGCTCATTTCAGTTCCGGGAAATGCGGGTAATGGCATTGCCAGCACACGTATCGCTCCCCGTGCGTGGCCAGGTCCACGCGGGGTATCTCTTTAGGACTGCTCGCATCGACCCCATGACACTGGCCACAGAAGGCGCGGGAAGCCGGCTTGCTCGGGCGGCTCAACTGCGGCGTGATCTTGTGCTGCTTTTGGGTCTCGTGACAGCCTGTGCAGGGGAGCAGGGCGTGATGAGACACAGCCTTGGTCCGCGCGATCTCGCCATGGCAGGCGCTGCACTCCTCGGGCGTGTGAGGAGTCTCCGGCGCGTGCGGGTTGTGGCAGGTGATACAGGGCTTCAGAGGATTGTGCGACACGGGGTCGATCTGCGGAAAACCGGTGGGCCGCGAAGGATCGTAGCCGTGACAGAGCGGGCAATACCCGCGCTGCTTGGGGGCGGGAAGCCGAATCTCCGTGGGCGCCTCCACGTGCGCCGCCGCCGGTCCGTGGCACACCTCGCAGGCCACGTTGCGGTGGCGGCGGTCGTCGTGGAGCTTAACGATCTCCTCGTGGCACGAGGCGCAGGCCTGGTGCCCGGCATACTTGATCTTCCGGGCGGCGATGGCGTCCACCGCTGCGGCCCGGTAATGCCCGATTTTGCCGAAGCTCTTCGGAATCAGGAAGTGCCGCGCCAGCACCAAGGCCAGCAGGAGTACTCCAAAGACAATCGACAAGCGACTGATCTGTTGCCGCACTGCTGCACTCACCCCGCGATGCGAGATTAACCTCGGTACAACCGCAATCAGAATAACCCAAACAGGGAACTCTGAAAAGACCAAACATTTCCAGACTATTGCTACCTTATTTGTTGAGTTAGATGTTTGACCCTATTTGTCGACTTAAATTTCGAGGATTGGCTTCGGGAGAGTAATGATATACTGGCTGCACATTTTCCGGAAAGAACTGCGGGCCGCCCGCTCCGGAGACTACAGGGGAATCGAAAGATGCAGCGCTCGGCGCGTCACAGCAACTGGTGGGTGAGGCTGATCCCGCTCACAGCAGCACTGGTTTGCCCGGCATGGCCCGCGCCCCGGCTCCAGCCGGGCGTGATGACCAGCGCGGAGATCTGCGGGCGGTGTCATCGGGATATTTTTGACGCCTGGAAGGCCTCCATTCATTCCCGGTCGATGGAGAGCCGTCTGTTTCAGGACTGCCTGGAGGAGGCGAAAGAGAAGCTCGGCGAGGATGTGCAGCCGACGTGTCTAAGGTGCCATGCCCCCAGTGTGGCCTTCACCAGGGACCTGGTTTTGGAGAAGAAAGTTAGCTGGGAGGGGGTGACCTGCGATTTCTGCCACTCGGTGAACCAGGTCGACGCGCGGAAGCCGGATCAATCCTACCAACTGGTAGTGGGGTCGACGAAATTCGGACCCCTGAAAGACGCCACACCGCAAGGACATGGCGTGGCGTTTTCAAAAGCTCACACCGATTCGTTGCTCTGCGCGGGCTGTCACGAGTACCGCAACAGCAATGGATTGCTGGTCCTTTCTTCTTTTTCCGAGTGGCAGCAGAGCTCCTATGCAGCGGATCGCTCCAGTTGCCAGGGCTGTCACATGGCGGCGGTGCCGGCGGCGCGGGTGGTGGATCCAAAGGTGCTCCGGGTGAAGGATGCCACCGTCAATCTCCATCAGATGCCAGGCGGGCATTCCATCGAACAATTGAACAAGGCAGTGGACGTCCGGGTCGCGAACCGCCGCCAGGGGGACCAGTTGCTGGTGACGGCGATTGTCCGCAACAAAGGAGCGGGGCACATGGTGCCGACCGGCTCCCCGCTGCGAAAGCTGGTAGTGGATCTGGAGGTTCATACGGAGGACGGGCGGAAATTGCGGGCCGAGAGGACCTACGAGCGCGCCGTGGTGGACGCGAAAGGTTCCTTGCTCACCAAGGAGCACGCCGTTCTGGTGAATGGGGCGCGCGTGGCCAGCGACAACCGCCTGAAGCCAAAGGAGGAGAGAGTGGAGAATTTCACATTTGACGTGGCGCGCAGCTTATCCGCGCGCATCGTGACCCGCCTTTGGTATTACTACTCCCCGCAGGCCGTGCGCGAGACGGAAAAGAAACTATCCTTCCAGATCATGGCGTCCATCGCAGAGAAAGAGTCAAAGTAAGGAGCTGTTGAAATAACCTATCCAGTCTGTACGCGACGTGGATGGATTTACCCTTCCCGCGGAGCAACCTCAGCGGACGCGAGACGCTTGGCAAGAGATTAGTTGTAAACAGACACCTAGATCGGCCAAAGCCTATTCGACTACAAATACGGCAGGCAAATTTCGGACCCAGGCTGTCCAATATCGGTTTGGGCCTGTTCCAGAAGGGGCCCGAGAACTCTATTGCAAACAAGTTGCAGGTGTGCCCGATACCGCGGTTTTCGCCAAACGAGTTTCCATCCCGCGGAGCAACCTCAGCGGAAGCGGACGCGAGACGCTCGGCAAGAGATTCGTTGTCAACAGACACCCCGAGCCGGGAACGCCTGGAGGGCGGCCCGAACTGTCCTCAGATCTTGGTAGCGGGCCTGTAAATCATGGCCGCCACCACCCCCAGGATGATCGTTGCGACGGTTCCGTAGAGGAACCATTGCAGCGCCAGCGAATAGGGGATCGGCAGCGTCACGTAGCTGTCGTAGGCCATCGGAATGGATGTGAATAAACCGATGACCAGTCCAAAACGGAGACCTTCGCCGATTCCTTTCCCCTCATACCCCTTGCTGAAGATGTAGGTGAAGAGGAATGAGGTGATGAACCCGACGAGCCACATGATCCACATCTTCGATTGCATATCGGGACGCCACAGGCTCTTCAGCGAGTCGTAGGTGGCCCGCAAAATGACGTTGTGGATCAGGAACCCGAGGGCTTGGCCGACTACAAAGACCGCGAGGCTGGCAGCGATAAACCGCTTGACGTTCATGACGCCCTCCTTTCTCGATCGGAGTTGTCTGCGATTGGGCCGTATCATAGCTCACCGCCACGCTTAGGTGCAAGGCCCATATGCGACCTTTCTCATCCGGTCATGCCGACGCAGGAGCATGGAAGCAGCGCGTCTTCGTCGAAGAGCTCGACGCTGAACGAATCCGGGTCCCGGGCAGCACCGGTGGCCGAACTGGAGCGCCGGGCCCGCTCCACCGGCGAGGTAGGAGGACGAGAGCTCCCAGAACCGCGCCCGTTCGCCCAGGACCTGCTCGAACCAAGGGAGCGCAGCTCTATCTTTCACGATGCTGCGTCAAGAGACGCAGGTGGGTTAAAATCAGCCAGCGGGCGACGGGAACACCTCCGAGCGCCGACGTCCGATCCAGTGGTCAGGAAGGGGAAGGAACGCAGGGTGGTGCGGTTCCATCTGCCAACGCGGCAGCTATGCGTTTAACACTTGTAAACGACGGCGCCAGAGGGACTTCGCAAGCGAGGTAAGTGGAAGCCCGCGTAATGGCCGACCATGCAGAGCTGAGCTAGTCTGAAACCGACGAACTTAGGCGAATCGCATCGGGGCGGTCGTGGCACTCCACTTGCTCAGACATCAAACCGAAAAAAAAGAGCCGAGATTAAAGCCTCAGGGTTGAGGTGGAGAGGAGTATAGTGTGCAGAAAAAACGGATTATCGGAACCACCAACGGAATCCTCGTCATAGGCGCCGCTCTACTTCTCGCTCAGACTACTTCGTGGCTCACAGGGACAGGGGATCAAAAGTTCGACAAGCTAGCCGGGATTCAGCCGGGACTGGGCACGGTCATGATCGAGTATGCCAAGCGCTTCGGCAACGTGTACTACGCGGCGCAGGCCGGCAACTGGGGCATGGCCGCGTACCAACTCAAGGAAGCCGTGGAGATTCAGGAAGTCGCCGAGACCACTCGACCGGCGAGGAAAGCTCTGCTCCAAGGTTTCGAGAGTAACGCTCTGGTTCCTTTAGCGAACGACATCGTCAAGCAAAACCTGGACGGGTTCAAGCGGGATTTCAGCACGATGGTGACGATGTGCAACGGGTGTCACGCCGCTACGGGTTTTTCCTATATCGTCTACAAGCTGCCGGATCGGCCGAAGGTTCCAGCGAAGCTGGATACGGGGCAGAAGTTCACCACTCAGGAATTGCAAACGATCCTCGCCGACCTTGTCGGTGGGACGCCGGCGCCTGCCATTACATCGGGCGGCATTGTGAACGGGGCCAGTTTCGCTCTGGCGCCGGCTCCAGTCGCTCCCGGTTCGATCATCTCGATCTTCGGCACGAATCTCGCTGCATCCACGGCCCAGGCATCTGCGGTACCTTTGCCGACGCAGTTGGCCGGAATAACGGTCAAAGTGAACGGGACTCCGATACCGCTTTTCTTTGTGTCGCCCGGCCAGATTAATGCTCAGTTGCCTTTTGAGGCGCCGCCCGGGAGGGCAACTGCCGTGGTGACCAGCTCCGCAGGCGACAGCCGCTCGGAAACCTTCAACGTCGCGAGTTCGGCCATAGGGATCTTTCCGTTCCCGAGCTCGAATCGCGCGATTGCTCTCAATCAGGACGGCAGCGTCAACGGGCCCGAGAACCCAGAGGGGCGCGGCAGGGTGATTGTTGTGTTCCTCACCGGCCAGGGGCCGGTCACCCCGCCCGTTCCGACCGGGCGAGCGGCGCCGCTCGATACGCTGTCGCCGGCGGCGCTACCGGGGGCTGCCACCATCGGCGGCAGCACCGCGCCGGTGATGTTCCTCGGCCTGACGCCGGGATTTGTCGGTCTCGCCCAGGCCAACATTCAGATCCCCTCTGACATCACGCCGGGCGCTCAGGTGGCGATGTCCATCACCGTGGGTGGACAGGCCGGCAACACGACCACGATATCGGTGAAGTAGCTTGTGGCCCGGGATGGAGTTGCTGTGAGTTTGTGTGAGACCAATGCTGTAAGGAGAGTCGAGACTAAGGCCTCAGGGTTGAGGCGGAGAGGAGTGTAGTATGCGGAAAAAATGGAGTATCGCAGCAGCCAGCGGAATCCTTGTCGTGAGCGCCGCTATGCTGCTCGCTCAGAATACTTCGTGGTTGACCGGCACAGTCGATCAGAAGTTCAACACGCTGGCGGGCATTCAACCCGGACTGGGCACGGTCATGATCGAGTACGCTACCCGCTTCGGCAATATTTACTACGCGGCCCAGGCCGCCAATTGGGGTATGGCCGCCTATCAATTGAAGGAAATGGTGGAGATTCAAGAAGTCGGCGAAACGACACGGCCTGCCCGGGGCGACGCACTCCGTGGCCTTGAGCAGGGCGCCCTGAAGCCTCTTGCCCTCGACATTGTCAATCAAGACATAAGGAAATTCAACACCGACTTTGCCACCGCAGTCGCATTCTGCAACGCATGTCATCAGGCGACTGGGTTCGGGTACGTCGTCTACAAGCTGCCGGATCAGCCGGAGGTTCCAGCGAAGCTGGATACAGGGCAGAAGTTCACCACCCAGGAACTGCAAACGATCCTCGCTGATGTTCTAAAGTAGTCGTTTCCAAATGCCGGCTGCCGATTCCGAGGGCTGGCTGAACCTGGTGCGGGGAAGGGCGACCGCAGATCGAACCGTTTGACTCAGGTGGGCCGGCGGAGCAAAGATCCCCACGCCGTTCTGGTGAATGGGGCGCGCGTGGCCAGCGACAACCGCCTGAAGCCAAAGGAGGAGCGGGTGGAGAATTTCACCTTTGACGTGGCGCGCAACGTATCCGCGCGCATCGTGACCCGCCTTTGGTATTACTACTCCCCGCAGGCCGTGCGGGAGACGGAAAAGAAAGTATCCTTCCAGATCATGGCGTCCATCGCAGAGAAAGAGTCAAAGTAAGCTCAGAGCGCAGCCCGATATTTAATAGCTGAAGATCACGATCGCCTTTCCGCCTGCCGCAGGAGTCCGGCAGGTGGGAATTTGCTGGTGTGCTGGAACCCGGGCCGCTTGATTCTCCCCCGACGTGAATTTCAAAACGTCAGCTTGAGCGCCAACTGAAACTGCCTGGGGGACGGGCTCTGGCCCGTGATGGCCCCGAAAGCGGTGCTGGTGGGGCTGGTGTTGGGGTTGTTCAGGTTGGGGTGGTTCCAGGCGTTGTAGCACTCGGCGCGGAACTGGAGCTTGAGGCGCTCGCGGATGGGGAAATACTTGATGGCCGAGAAGTCCCAGCGGGCCTGGCCGTCGCCGCGGATGCCGCCGAAGCGGAGCGGGAAGGTTCGAATGTTCGAGGCGAGCTGGCGGGCGGTGACGCGCTCGAAGCCGGCGTCGGTGTTGAACCAGCGGTCGACCGACTTGCGGTCCTTCGAGAGCGGGATGTCCTTGATGTTGCCGCGGAAAATAGCGTTGCCGAAACCGAGGGGCTGGCCGCTTTGCCGCTGGACCACGGCGTTGATCTGCCAGCCGCCGATCACCTGGTCGAGCCGGCCGGGAATGCCGGAGGCGAAGTGGCGTCCCTTGCCGAACGGGAGCTCGAAGATGCCGCTGACGGCGACGCGATGCGTGCGGTCGAAAGAACTGATCACCTCGGAGAGAGCGGCGTCGCTCTCGTTGAGGAATTCGCCGGCCTCCATCAGCTTCGACCAGGTGTAGGCCATCTGGAAGGTATAGCCCCTGGCGAAGCGCTTCTCGGAGCGGACCTGCAAGGAGTGATACCAGGAGTAACCGATCGGCTCGGTCACCGAAATGCCGCCGAAATGGGCGTACTGGCGCAGCAGGCTGGCCCGCGAGATGGTACGCCCGTAGATGGGGTTGAGGCCGAAGAAGGGGCTGGTGACCTGCTGGCTGAGAAAGTCGATGGTGCGCTGATCGCGCTCGGGGGAAGTGCTCAGGTACTGGGCGGGTGTGAAGTTGAGGGAACGGTCCACCGCGGAACGCGTGCCTCGATTTCCGACATAGGAGACGTCGATCAAGAACTCCTGGGGGAGCTGGCGCTGGACGCCGAAGGACCACCGCTGGGAGTAGGGCTGGAGCCGGCGGGCCGGGAAGAAGCTGAGGCCCTGGCCGAGGTTGGTGGCGAGACCGCCGGCGGCGCCCACGGGCTGTTCGAGACCTCTGGGAAAGGGGTTGGCGGTGGAAGCAATGAAGGTCAGACCGTTGTCGAGCGAGGCCTGGATGGGGGTGGATTGGGTAAACCCCGTTTGGATGGAAGAGGAACGGTTGGTGCCGATGGTCTCGAAGAACATCCCGTAGCCGGCGCGAAGGATCGTCTTGGCGTCGAACTGGTAGGCGAGCCCGACGCGGGGCATGAAGTTGTTCCTTTCGCCCTGCCAGAGGGAGCGGCCGTTGGAGCCGCCGGCGAAGGTCAGGCCGCCAAGTACGCGGAACTGGTCGACGGGCAACTCGGGGATGGGACTGCGGGCGTAGTTGGCGCGGGCGGCGGCTTCGATGGGATTGGAGGCGCCGTAGGCGAAGCCCTTCACCGAACGGTCGAAGCGCTCGGTGAGCGGCGTTTCGTATTCGTAGCGGAGGCCGAGGTTGAGGGTCAGCTTCTTGGAGATCTTCCAGTCGTCGTGGAAATAGAAGGCGAAGAACTTCTCCTGCTCGGCGTAGCTGGCGGAGCGGCGCATCTGGCCGCCGGGAATGCCCACCAGGAACGCGGCAAGATCCTGGCCGAGGGGGGCGCTGGGGGAGTTGTCGAGGGGGCCGCGAGTCCAGGTGGTGTCGTACGACAGGCTGGGCGAGACATCGTATTGGAAGCGGTTGCCGAACTCACGATACAAACGCAGATCCGCACCGTAACGGAAGTTGTGGTTGCCGCGCAGAGTGGTGAGGTTCGCCACGACGCTGTGAACCATGCTGGTGTTGGTTCCGTCGCCGGACTCCCATCCGCTGAAGGTGCTGTAGCCGCTCGAAAAATTGACGTTGGGGAAGGTGGCTAGGGGCTTGTCGACCAGGCCGAGCAGGCTGGGAGAGAAGCCGAGAGAGGCGAGGTCGAAACCGCGGCTGGTGCGGCGCTCGGGGAAGTCCTGCTGGGTCAGCCCGTAGCGGACGTTGAGGATGGTGCTGGGGCTCAGGACGTAAACGTCATCCAGGGCCAAGCCGCGGTTGATCCGGTTCAGGATGATTCCGGTGGAGATGTTGTTGTGATAGTTGTTCTTGTCCTCGGCCCACCAGTCGTAGTGGAGGCGGACGAAGGCGCGGTGGCGCTCGGAGAAGTTCTGGTCGACGCGCACGAGGTGAACGTAGTAGTCCTCGAGGGCCTTGGTAGGGGTGGAGTAGTTGTTGCGGCCGTCGGCGGTGCCGGCGACGTTGGGTTGGGGCCAGAACTTCATGATGTTGCGGGCCACGGCGTCAATGCGGCTGGCGGGAATGATGTTGCCGGGGAAGGCCTGGCGGCTGAAGCGGCCGCCGCCTGCGTCACGGATGGTGGCGGGGTCGTAGATGGCGTACTGGGACCCGAGGGCGGCCAGGCGCGAAAAGTCGCCGCCGCGAAGGTCGTCGCTGGGGACGCTGCTGATGAAGGTGCCGGGCACGCCCCACTTGTTGGCCTCTCAGGCGTAGAAGAAGAAGGTCTTGTTGCGGCCGTCGTAGAGGCGGGGCAGCCAGACGGGACCGCCCACGGAGAAGCCGTAGCGGTTGTCCTGATAGACAGGCCTCTTCTGGCGGGCGCGGTTCTGGAACAGATCGGGGGCGTCGAGGGCGCTGTTCGAGAGCCAGTGGTGCAGCTCGCCGTGGATTTCGTTGGTGCCGCTCGCCGTCGAGACGTTGATCACCGAGCCGGGGGTGTGGCCGAGCGAGGCGTCGAAAGAGGTCGTTTGCACCTTGAACTCGCTGATAGCGGTCTGCGGCGGCGAGAACGCGACGCGTGGCTGGGTGCCGCTGGAGAAGGTGTTGGTGACGCCATCGATGGTGAATTCGTTGGAGTATTGCGGATTGCCGTCGGTGGTGATCTGGGAGGGGGCGTTGTTGAAGGCGGCCTTGCGGAGGCGGAGGTTGGTGGCGTTGGTGACGCCGGGAGCGAGCAGGACCAGCTCGAAGGCGTTGCCCGCCTGGATGGGCAATTCGGTGACGCGCCGCTTGTCCACTACCTGGCCGAGCGACGAAGTAGTGGTCTCGAGCAGCGGAGCGGCGGCCGAAACCTCCACGCGCTCGGAGACGTCGCCGACGGTCATCTCGATGTTGACGTCGAGTGTGTCGTTGACGCGAACCTGGATTCCTTCGCGCTGGTATTTCTTGAAGCCCGCCGCCTCGACCGTGAGGGTGTAGGCGCCGGGGATCAGGTACGGAATGGCGTAGTTGCCGGATTCATTGGTGCGGGCGGCGGCGGGCGCCTGGGTGGCGACGTTGATGGCGCGCACCTCGGCGTTGGGAATCACGGCTCCGGTGGAGTCGGTGACACGGCCGAGGATGGTGCCGCGGGATTCCTGGGCGAGGGCAGGAAGAGATGCAATCAGCAGCAGGCCAAGAGCGCGCGTGCGGCTCATAAGACCCCCTTTCGATTCGAATCGATCTGCACTAATTCTCCCACAGGTTCGGCGGCCTGGGAAGGCTTGAGCCATCCCCGACCAAGACGAGTAAATTAATACATCACCAGGCCGCCGTCGACGTTGAGGGTCTGGCCGGTCATGCCGTCGCTCAGTTCGCAGGAGAGAAACAGGCAGACGCGGGCAACGTCGAGCGGGCCGAGGCGGCGCTGGAGACATTGCTGCTCCACGATGGCGGCCATCTGCTCGGGGGTGGCGACCTTTTTTTCCATTTCCACCTCGATGGCGCCGGGGGTGATGCAATTGACATGAATGTTGTAGGGGCCCATCTCGCGAGCCACGGATCGGGTCAGGCCGATGACGCCGCCTTTCGACGCGACATAGTGGCTCAGGTTGGCCATGCCCTTATGAAACGTGACCGAGGAAATGTTCACGATCTTGCCGGCGCGCTGCTTGACCATGTGCGGCGCGACGAGCTGGGTGCAGTGAAACACGCCCTTGAGGTTGATGTCTTGCATCTCGTCCCATTCCTGCTCGGTGATCTCTAGAAAAGCCCGGCGGGGATAGATGCCGGCGTTGTTGATCAGGATGTCGATGCGGCCGAAGCGCTGGAGGGCGTCTTCGATGGCGGGCTGGATCGTCTCCGGGCGGCGGACGTCGGCGTCGAACGAGAAGGCCGTTCCACCCTTGGCCCGAATGGCCTCAGCCACCGCGGCGCCCCCGGGGCCGTTGCGGTCTAGGAGGAACACGCGGCCGCCGTGCTC
>JACQDI010000641.1 GCA_016201195.1 Acidobacteriota bacterium
CTGGGTGGCAACACCAAGCTGATGCGGGACTTGGCCAAGCTGTTCCGCACGGAGTACCCGAAATCCCTGTCACGGGTCGAGCAGGCGGTGGCGGCCCAGGATAGCAAGGCGCTGGAGCAAGCAGCGCACTCCCTGAAGGGGTCCCTGAGCACCATGGCCGCGAAGCCGGCGTCGGAACTGGCCTTGCAGTTAGAGATGATGGCCCGCCAGGGAGACCTGCAAAGTGTAAACGCTCTGTACGCTGCATTGACAACAGAATTGGGGCGCCTCGAGCCGCAACTCGCCGCCCTCGCGAAGGAGGTCGCATAAGTGCGAATCTTGATTGCTGAAGACGAGCCGATCAGCCGGCACATGCTGGAGAGTTTCCTGACACAATGGGGCTACGAGGTCATCGTGGCCCACGACGGCGACGAGGCCTGGTGGACGTTGCAGAGGGAGGACGCGCCCGCGCTGGCGATCCTGGACTGGATGATGCCGGGCATGGACGGGACGCAGATTTGCCGGGAGGTGCGCAAACGCATCGGTGCGCCCTACACTTACCTGATTCTGCTGACGGCCAAGAGCCAGAAGCAGGATATCGTCCAGGGCCTGGAGGCCGGCGCCGACGACTATCTGACCAAGCCGTTCGACCCCGATGAGCTGCGGGTGCGGCTGCGCGCCGGGCGCCGGATCCTCGACTTGCAGGAACAATTTCTATCCATGCGCGAGGCGGCGCGGTTCCCTAACACCCACGATTTCATGACCGGGTTGTGGAACCGGGAGGCGATCCTGGGAATGCTGCGGCAGAAACTGGGCCGCGACCGGCACGATGCTGCCCCGGTGGGCGTCATTCTGGTGGATCTCGACCACTTCAAGCAGATCAATGCTACCTATGGAGCCGCCGCCGGAGACGCGGTGCTGCGGGAGGCCGCACGGCGCGTCCGGTCCTGTGTGCGGCTTTACGACTCGGTGGGCCGCTACGGGGGCGGGGAATTCCTGATCGTGGTGCCGGGATGCTACAGCTCAGAGGTAATCGCCATTGCAGAGAAGGTGCGCGCGACCATGAGCCGGGAACCGATGGACATTCTCGGGGGCGCGATTGTAGTGACCGCCAGCGTGGGAGTGGCCGCCACCGACGAGAACAAGAACGCCAGCGCCGATCTGCTGCTGCGCGGGGCAGGAGAGGCGGCCCGAAAGGCCAAGGGCCACCGCAACCGGGTGGAGCTGGCCACCGCGGCGGACGCGGAGCCGTGATATGTTGACTGAAAACCTGGACTATTGGAACTTCTGTCCCCCCAGGTACACGGTGTGGATTGTCCGCGTATTCCGGATGTCGTCCAACGGGTTTTTGTCGAGCACGATCAGGTCGGCGACCTTGCCCTTTTCGAGCGTCCCGAAGTCCTTCGAAACGCCCAGGTACTCGGCCGCATTCTTGCTGGCGGTCTGAATCACCTGCATCGGCGTCAGCCCCGCCTGGACCATCAACTCCATCTCCCAATGCTCGAAGAAGCCCTGGATGCGCCCGGGCGGGCCGGTGTCGGTGCCGAAGCCGATACGGACACCGGCATCCTGAAGCTTCTTGAGGTTGCGGCTGGCTGTCTCGAAGAAGGTTCTGAATTTCGGTGCGTCCGGATTGCCGGCGACCTTATTGCGATAGGCGTCGCTCTTGAGGGTGGCCAGTGTTTCGGGCGAGACGCCCCGCTGGAAGAAGGGAGTGTCCAACCAGGCCGGCCCGTCGGCGTAGACGAAGACGGACTGCTCCCGGGTGAGCGTCGCGATCGCCGTAGCATTGTTTTTCTTGAGCTTGGCGATCAGGTCGCCGTCGACATATTCATCGCGAACGCTGTGGGCCATGGCATCGAGGCCGGCGTCGAGCAGACGCTTGGCATCGGCCAGGTAGAACAGGTGCGCGGCTGCCTTGAGCTTGTGCTTGTGGGCCTGGTCGATGATGGCCGTGTAGATTTCCGGGGCCAGCTTGGCGTAGCGGCCCAGTTCATCATCGACCCACATCTTGATCAGGTCGACCTTCATCTTGGCCATCTGGTCTACGTAAGCGCGGGCCTGGGCAGCGGTGGACACCTCGTAGGGCACCCCCTTATTGCCGGGCAGCACAGCCGGATAGCCGTTTTGCGCCGTAAAGCCGCGGCCGGCGAAGAAGACGCGCGCGCCGCTCAGCCGCCCGCCGCGCTGCTCATCGCGGACGCGGAGCATCAGCTCCGGCTCGATGTCCGACCCCATGCTGACCACCGTGGTCACCCCGTAGGAGGCGTACATGCGCAGGTGGGCGTCAATGTTGTCGCGGGTGTAGTTCTCGCGGGCTTGGGTGAGACCCTTGACCAGGCCGATGTGGCCGTGGAGGTTCATGATGCCCGGCATGACCGTCTTGCCGGCCAGTGGAACCACGTTGGCCCCGGAGGGCGGCTTGATCTGGCTGCTCGGTCCGATGTCGCGGACCCGCCCGCCCGAGATGACGATGGATACTCCCTTCCGCGGCGCAGCGCCAGTCCCGTCGATCAGGTCCACGTCCTGCAAGACAGTGACTTGGCCGCTGGCCAGGCCCAGAGAAACAACGCACAGCAGGAAACAGTTCTTCATAAGCGTGCCGATTCTATCACAGGCCCATCGGGATGGTGATCGGTCCGGGGCGAGCGTCCCGAGGAGTCGGGACGCGGCACGCAAGAGTGCGTGCGCCACCCGCTACACTGGCAGGTCGACTACCGCCTCGGTGATCTGGCCCAGATAACGGCCATCAGCCATGACGTCGGCGGCGATGGCGACGCGGGGCTGGCCACGGGGACGCTCGCGGGCGGTGCGCAGCAGGAAGCTCGCTTTTCCGTGGCCGCGCGCGGGCGCTTCGAAGCGCAACACGTCCGGCTCCGAACTCCATCCCTCTGGCAGGACCAGGGCCACTTCCAACTTCATCGGCGCCGCGCGGTAGTTCTGCACGCGGATCTCGCCCCGCGCTGTTTCTCCGGGCTTGATCACCATCTGGTACGGATAAATCTTGCCCCAGCTCGGGTCCATGCCGAAGTCGCAGTCGCGGTCGGCAACCACCTGCTGGAAGAGATCCTTCTGCTTGCGGAGCTTCTCCTCCGTGGCGAGAAGATCGCCGCGGTTTACAAGGAAAGGCTTGCCGTGGCCGGGCGCGA
>JACQDI010000704.1 GCA_016201195.1 Acidobacteriota bacterium
ACCTTGCTGGCCGACCTTGGCGCTGATCTTGTTCTCGCCGCGGGCCAGCACCTCGCGCACCTTGGCGTAGCTGGCGAAGCGGTCGAGGGCGGGGGACGGGTCGGGGCCGGTCACGAGCAAGTCCACGTCGCCGATGGTTTCTTTGCGGCGGCGCAGACTGCCCGCCGGTGTGACCGTTTCCACGCCCGCGGCTTCGGCGAGCCAGGCGCACAGCTCGGCGGCCTCGCGCTCGGCGTGGTCGAGGAGAAACCGGTGGGCGCTGCGGCGGTATTGCTCGATGGAGCGCAGGACCTTTTGCTCGAGCTTTTCTCCCATGCGCGGGAGCTGCTGCAACTTGCCCTCGCGGCAGATGCGCTCCAGGTCGTCGATGGTGCTCACCCGGTAGTGCTCGTAGAGCAAGGCGATGCTTTTGGGTCCCAGGCCCTGAATCTTGAGCAGCTCCAGGGCGGTCGGGGGGTACTTGGCGAGCATCTGGTCGCGGCGCTCGAAGCTGCCGCGCTCGCTGATCTCCTTCAGCACGGCCGCCAGGCCCTTGCCGATGCCGCGGATTTCGGTGACGTCGCGCGCGGGGTCTTTCACGATGTCAACCACGCGCTCGGGGTAGGACTCGATGGCCGTGGCGCCGTTGCGATAGCTGCGGATGCGGAACGGATCTTCGCCGGCGATTTCCATGAGGTCAGCGGTTTCGGCGAGCAGGGCGGCGATTTCCGCGTTTTCCATTTTGGTCCGGGCCCGCAACCCACAGCCCACAACCCTGATTATACTGAGAGCGGATGCTGTTCGAGGTAACAGGAGCCATCGCTGCGGCGGTGGTGTTGGGGCATGGGGTTCGGGGGCGTTCTTCGCGGCTGTTCGGCCCTAACGTCTGGCGGGGGCCGCGGGACAAGCGACAGATCGCCCTTACCTTCGATGACGGCCCGAGCGAGGCGACGGAGCAGGTGCTGGAGGTGCTGGACCTGTTCTGTGTCCGGGCCACGTTTTTCCAGTGCGGGAAGAACGTGGAGCGGCGGCCGGCGCTGGCCCGGCAGGTTCACGAGCAAGGGCACGAGATCGGGAACCACACCTACTCCCATCCCCGCCTGATGGCTTGCTCCCCAGCGCGGATCCGGGAAGAGATTGGGAACACCCAGAAGGCCATCGCCGACGCGACCGGCGCGGCGCCCCGTTGGTTTCGCGCCCCGTACGGGGAACGCTGGTTCGGGCTGCGTGCGGCACTCCGTGAACATGGGCTGACCGGGGTGATGTGGACGGTGATGGGCAACGACTGGGACTGGGAGGCGGCCGAGATCGCCCATCACGTGGTGGGTCACGCCTCGAACGGCGGAATTGTTTGCCTGCACGATGGCGACCGGGTTGCGGAGCGCGCCGACCGGCGCAACACGGTCCAGGCGCTGCGGGACCTGATCCCGAGGCTGTACGGGCGAGGTTTTTCTTTCGTTACGCTGGGGGAGCTGCTACAATCGGGCGCGAAGGGAGGGGTGCAATGAAAACGAATCAAGTGGCGTTTCGCGTTACGGCTCTCGAAGCCGGGGTGCCGGAAGGTGTACCCATCGAGTGGCAGGGCCGGGAGCTGGCTTCCGGGCCTCTGACCATCGAGCTCGACGAGGACTCTCAGGCGAGCCGCGGCGCGCTGGATTATTCCCGGCGCCGGGCGCAGGCCGAGTTTCACGTGCGGCTGAAATTCCCCGAGTTCGCGGCCATGCTGGCGGACCTGGGGATCGACCCTGCGCTGGGCGAGCCGGTACGCGCGGTGCTGCGCTCCGAGGGCGAGATTCTGGACGACCACGGCTTCGCCCTGAGCGGCCGCTGCGAGCTGCGGCCTCATGAGCTGCTGGATCACGCGAGCGCGGCGGTGCTTCCGGGCCATTGACGGCCCGATGCCGGCGCCCGGTCGGGCGCTCAGATCCGCGAAGACTTGGAGAACGGCAAGCCGGTCTCGTGGCGGTTTACGCCGAACCAGAGGCGGCTCTCCCTCACGCTGCCGGAGGCCTTCGGGGGCCGGACCCACGAGGTATGTCTCACCGGCGGCTACACCTTTACCCCGTGCTGCTCCTCACCGGCGGGACCGGCCTCGTAGGCAGCGAGTTATTGCCCTTGCTGGGGGCCGGCCCGGTCACGGTTCTCAGCCGGCGGTCCGGCAATCGGCCGGCGTTGCGCGGCGACTTGGCCGAGCCCTGTCTGGGCCTGGACGCCGCCACTTATGCCGAGCTTCAGGCTTCCGTTACGGTGATCATCCATTGCGCCGCCGACACCCGTTTCGGCCTTTCGCTGGAAGACGCGCGCCGGGCCAACGTCCTCACCACGCGGAACCTGCTGGAGTTCGCCCGGGGCTGCCGGCGCCTGGAGAAGTTCGCCCACCTCAGCACGGTGTACGTCTGCGGGCTGCGCACCGGGCAGATCGCCGCAGCGCCCGCCCAGCCGGGGCTGTTCAGCAATACCTACCAACAGTCAAAGTACGAGGCGGAGCAGCTTGTGATCGCGGCGATGTCCGAGTTGCCGGCGGCGATCCTCCGCTTGAGCTCGATCATCGGGGACTCCCAGTCGGGGCGCGTGCGGCAGTTCAACTACGTCCATCAGCTTCTGCGCCTGCTGCCCCGCAACGTGCTGCCGGTCGCCCCGTGCGAGCCGGACGCGCCCGTAGACCTGATTCCCACCGATTGGGCGGCGGCGGCCCTTGCCTCGCTCATCCAGGAACAATTTGTCCCAGGCCGGATCTACCAGGTCTGCGCAGGCGCCCGGGCGGCGCTCACCGTGCGACAGATGATCGACTGGACCGCCGAGCTGATGGGTCCGGTCCCACTGCCCCGGCTGGTGCCGCTCGAGGAGTACGAAGAGTATGTGGAGAAGACCCGCCGCGGAAGCGATCGTCTGCTCAACGAGCTGCTGCGAACCCTGGGCTACTTTCTTCCCCACTTGGGCCTTTACCAGGCCTTCTGCGTGACCGAATGTGGCATCCCGCTGCCGGGGATTCGCAGTTACTACGCCAAGGTCGTAGACTATTGTGTGAAGACAAATTGGGGGCGCGCATGAAAACTTCCCGCAGGAATTTCCTGGCCGGCCTGGCGCCGGCGCTAAATTTAGTTCAGTCGCGGCCTCGCGGCAAGGTGCGCGTGGGCGTGGTGGGCGGCAACTTCGGCTCGTCGTTTCAGTGGCACGAGCATCCGGATTGCGAGGTGGCCGCGGTGGCCGACCTGCGGGCCGACCGCCGGGACCGCCTCAGCTCGACCTACCGCTGCTCGCGCACCTACAGCGAGCTTCAGGAGCTGATCCGGGACCGGGAAGTGGACGCCGTGGCGATCTTCACACCGGCGCCGGACCACGTGGCGCACGCCGTCGCAGCCATGAAGGCGGGCAAGGACGTCATTTCCGCCGTCCCGGCAGCGATGGATCTGGAGGGCTGCCGCGAGCTGCTGGACACGGTTAAGAAAACCGGCCGCATCTACATGATGGCCGAGACCGGGTATTACCACCCGGAGATTATGACTTGCCGTCAGTGGAACAAGGAGGGCCGGTTCGGAACCATCTTTTACTCCGAGGCCGAGTACTTTCACGATCTGGCGGGCCGGCGGGCGCGGCAGGCCGGCCTGATGTACACCGCTGACGGCAAGCCCACCTGGCGCTACGGCCTGCCCCCGCTGCGCTACATCACTCACTGCACCGGTCCGGTCGTTTCGGTGACCGGCGAGCGCCTGACCGAGGTCGCCGCCGTGGGCTGGGGCGAGGACCACGAGACGCTGCGCAACAACGCTTACGGGAATCGTTTTTCCAATTCGGTTGCCCTGTTCAAGACCTCGGGCGGAAACTCGGCACGCATTTGCATTCACTGGTCGATCGCCATGCCCAGCGCCGAGAGGGCGAGCTTCTACGGGACCGAGATGTCGTTTCAGGATCCAATGCCCGGGGGCCAGCCGGCCATGATCGGCAGGCCGGAACGCAAGATGGAGCCGTGGAAGCACGAGAACCATTGGGAACTGCTGCCCGAGCCGCTGCGGCACGCCTCCGGGCACAAGGGCTCGCACCCGTTTCTCACCCACGAGTTCGTGCGGGCGGTCGTCGAACAGCGGCCGCCGGCCGTGAATATCCACGAGGCTCTGGCGTTCACCGTGCCGGGGATCATCGCCGACCGCTCCGCACGCGAAGGCGGCGCGTGGATGAAGGTTCCCGAAGTGGGATAAGCCTCTGGCTTGTCCCCAATCCGCGCGCAGCGCGGACGTGCAGGCGTGTATACTGAAATCTGATCCGGCATTCCACCCCATGATCCTTCTCCGTCTGATCAGTTGGCAATACATCCGCAAGCACGGGGTGCGCTCGGCGCTCACCGTGGCCGGCATCGTGCTGGGGGTGGCCGTATTTGTGGGCATGCACACGGCCAGCCAGTCGGTGCTCTACGCCTTCCAGCGGACAGTGGACCGTATCGCCGGCG
>JACQDI010000118.1 GCA_016201195.1 Acidobacteriota bacterium
AGGGGGTCGGGGAACGGCCTGAAGTGCTCGGTCGCATACTGATATCCAGCGCGGGCGACGCCCACGTTCTCGTCCACTAGGGCGTCCCCCTTCTTCTTGAACTGCTCAGTCAAGACTTCTTCCAGCGGCTGGAAGCCGATGCCCAACATGCTGAGGCTGGCGCCGATGGCCAGGGTGTTCTGGGCTACCTTGTTTCGGGTGATGTCGGCCAACTGGGAGACCGGCAGCGGGCAAAGCTGCACGCCGTCGGCGGCCTCTCCCGGCTTGGTGGCCTCGCTGTTGTAAACGACAGCCGCCCCAGGTCCCAGCAGGCGCAAGTGGCGGTCCATCGTGTCTTGATTCAGGGGGATCAGCAGATCGATCCTGTCCCCCATGTTGGTGATCTTTTCGACACCGGTGCGAATGGTAAGGAACGTATGGCCCCCGCGAATGATCGACTGGTAAGCGTTGTAGGCGTTCAGGTGCAAGCCCCGGCGGGCGAAGATCTTCGCGAAAATGTCGCCTGGGGTGGCAACCCCCTGTCCAGCAGCGCCCCCGATCGAGACGGTGAAGGTTTGCTTCATGACAACCTCTTCCTTCGGCTGCAGTTCAAAGGGGCTTGGAAGCGCCGGTTCACGTTCCTTTCCGCCGGATCAAGTAAGAACACTGGCAGTCCCCGGCGAGCACGTGGGAAACTCGCGTTACGCTTGCTCCGACAAGGTCTCGGATGAGACAGAGTTCCTCCTCACAAGTGACAGGGAAGCATTTGGCAACCCGGGGAAGAGCGCAATTGTGCTCCGTCACCAAAAAGGAGCCACGCCCTGTCGGCGACACGTCCGCCATGTAACCGCATTCTGTTAGGATCGCCGCCACCTCGCGGACTCGCTGTTCCAGGTTCTTGCCTTTCATCCGCGATAAGTAGCGGGTTGTCATCTCCTTGCGACGGTGCCGGAAAACCTGATAAATCTTGGCTTCGCCGTCGAGGGCGCGCAGGCTTGAGAGTACATCGCAAGCCAGCCCCTCATAGTCCCTCGGGAACTCGGCATCACCCAATTCGGTGAGCGAATGCACAGTGGTGGGCCGGCCCTTGGGCCGCCGCTCGGTTTTCACTTGAATCAGGCCGGCGGCGCGGAGATTTAGCAGATGCCGGCGAACCGCCATCGTAGTAAGGCCGCAGGCTCCAGCTATCGCTTTGGCCTCTGAACCCCCAGTTGTTTTTAGGAAGCGCAGGATTTCCGTTTTGGTAGACTGCTCTAGCAATTCCGTCATAGCTGTCCTCTCTCGACAGCGGCTGCCCGGCTTTCGGTGGGTGCGGCCAGTCCTCCCCATCGCAGTCTACGCGCGTTAGCCCACTTTGTCAATAGAATATTTTTTAAACACTTATGTTGCTAAAGTTGCCAAAACCAGATACCATGGGGCTGGGAAAAGGGCGGCCATGACCAGCGGAAGTCGCCGCACGAGTTTCCGTCGTTTGAAAGGAGGGGCGCAAAGTGGCGTACGTAATTGCAGAGCCGTGCATCGGCACAAAGGATACGGCATGTGTGGATGCCTGCCCGGTGGATTGTATTCATCCGAAGAAGGATGAAGCGGATTTCGCGAATGTCACCCAACTCTATATCGACCCTGTGGAGTGCATTGATTGCGGCGCTTGTGTGCCAGTCTGCCCGGTATCGGCCATCTTCGCGCTGGACGACCTGCCCGAAAAATGGGCGGGTTATACGCAGACCAACGCGCAGCACTTTGGAAGGTAAGTAAGGGGCGCACGCGATGTTCAAATCTCTCTAGGAGGTAAGTTATGGGAGCGTTTGTGAAGATAGCCAAGGCCGATGACATTCAACCGGGTCAGGGCAAGATGTTTGAGGTTGGTGGCAAGAGGATAGCCCTTTTTAATGTGGACGGAGGTTTTTACGCCATCGATGACACATGCACCCATCGTGGTGGACCGCTTTCTGAGGGGGAACTCAGCGGTAAGGAGGTCACCTGTCCCTGGCACGGAGCCGTGTTCAACGTGACCACGGGCCAGGTGTTGCGCCCGCCTGCCCCCACAGGAATCTCCAGCTATAACATCCGGGTGGAGGGCACGGATATCGAAGTCGAGCTGTAGATGTTGCAAGACAGTTTTGCACGTCTGCCACAGGACCTGATCGACCCAAGGAGTCCCAACACAAGCCCTGAGGTGAAAGTCCAAATCCCGTCCGGTGTGGAACCGGGACCGGAAGTCCTGTTCGTGCTGCTCCAGAACGGCGGCCGAGCAACACCGTCACCCCTGGCGATCCGCTGAGGACGCACGATCTCCAAGACTAGTCGATGGCAACACTTCTGTATTCTGTCTTCTGTATTCTGTCTTCGCCTCCCACTCCCGACCCCCGACGCCTCCCCCTGCCCCCTACCCCCCGCCCCCACTTTCTGGTATCTTCAGAATTACAGACATTTCCAGATTCGAGGTCTACCATGTCGGGCCATTCCAAATGGGCGACCATCAAGCACAAGAAGGCGGCTACGGACGCCAAGCGCGGCCGATTGTTCACCCGCCTGATCAAGGAAATCAGCATCGCCGCCCGCGCCGGCGGCGATCCGGAAGCCAACCCGCGCCTGCGAACCGCCGTGGTCGCCGCCAAAGCGGCCAGCATGCCCGCTGACAACATCAAGCGCGCCATCCAGCGTGGCACCGGACAGTTGCCCGGCGCCACCTTCGAGGAAGTCACCTTCGAGGGCTACGGTCCCGGCGGCGTCGCGGTCATGGTCGAGGTCGCCACGGACAATCGCAACCGCACCGTCAGCGAGATCCGCCACGTCTTCGGCAAGCACGGCGGGAACCTCGGTGAGAACGGCTGCGTCTCGTGGATGTTCTCCAAGCGCAGTCTCATCGTGATCCCCAAGGAAAAGGCGGGCGAGGACCAGTTGATGGAAATCGTGCTCGCCGCCGGCGCCGACGATCTGCGCGACGAGGGAGACAACTGGTCGGTCCTCTCCGCGCCCGAGGCCCACGAAACCGTCCTGTCCAACTTGAAGCAGAACGGCATCGAGCCGGCGGTCGCCGAAGTCACCATGGTCCCCCAGAACCACGTCAAGCTCGAGGGCAAGCATGCCCAGGCCATGTTGAGGATGAGCGAAGCGCTCGAAGAGCACGAGGACGTGCAGAACGTCTACGCCAACTTCGACATCGAAGAAAAAGAGATGGAAGCCTTGGCGCACTGAAACATGCGCGTGCTCGGCATCGACTGCGGCTGCGAGAAAACCGGCTTCGGCGTCGTGGATACCGACGGCCGCACCCACCGTTTCATCTCCGCCGGCGTGATTCGCACTTCCACCGCCGACCCCCTGGCCAAACGCCTCGCCCGCATCCATGACGAGCTGAGCAGCGCCATGCGCCTGTATCAGCCCGAGGTGGTGGCCATCGAGGAAGTGTTTCACGCCGCCAACGTCAAGACCGCTCTGAAGCTCGCCCACGTGCGCGGCATCGCCCTTCTCGCCGCAGCGCAGGCCGGTCTGCCCGTGGGCGAGTATTCCCCGCTCGAGATCAAGACCAGCGTGGTGGGCTACGGCCGCGCCGAAAAGCACCAGGTGCAGACCATGGTCGCCTCGTTGCTCTCCCTCGTCAAGCCCGAGCCCGAGGACGCCTCCGATGCCCTGGCCGTCGCCATCTGCCACGCCACCACATCCATGATCACGGCCCGGGTGGCTGGCAAACGCTGAAACCAATGCCGCTCTCCCACCCAGTTTCCTTTGTGTCCTTTGCGCCCTTTAGGTCTCTGCGGGCGATTGTGCTGGCGCTGGCCCTCACCGCCCACGCCGCCGCCCAGTCCCCGGCGCGGATCGTCTTTTCCAAATCGTTTCCCGGCAGCGCCCCCGCCTGGTTCGCGGTCGAGTTGGACGAAACCGGGAAAGCCGTCTACCGCGACGCCCCCGACGACGACAATCCCCTCCGCTTTGAGCTCCCCGCCAAGGACACCCGCGAAATCTTCGCCCTTGCTGAAAAGCTGGAGTTCTTCAACCGCCCTCTCGAAAGCAAGCTCAAGGTCGCCAACATGGGAATGAAGACCCTGCGCTACGAGAAGGGCGACGTTCGCGGCGGGACCAAGTTCAACTTCTCCGAGGATCCCGACGCCCGCGCCCTGGCCGACTGGTTCGAGAAGATCTCGGAAACCGAGCAGCACCGCATCGGCCTCGAGCGCACCGCCCGCTTCGACCGCCTGGGCGTCAACAAGGCCCTGCTCCAGCTCGAATCCTCGTGGGATAAGAACCGGATCGTAGCTCCCGAGCAGTTGCTGCCGATTCTCGAAAAAATCGCCACCGCGCAGAATTATCTCCACATCGCCCAAGCCCGCGCCGCATCCCTGGCCGAGCGCATCCGCGCCGGAAAAACGCCAAAGTGAAGCTCCCGCACCTTCTCGCCACTGTCTTAATACTATTAGGCTCCGCCTGGGCCCAGGCGCCCGCCCCGCTCTCCCCTGAAGAAGAGGAGCGCATCCTCAAAGAGACCGTCTCCCAGGTCGGCAACAGCCCGGTCGACTTCATCCGGGCCGTGGAGCGCCACCTCCGCAAGTACCCCCAGTCGCCGCGGAAAAAGGACCTCGAGCGCGCCGTCTTCACAGCAGCCGTCGACGCCAAAGACAACGCGCGCGTCATTTCCTACGGCGAAAAGGTTCTCGAGCAAGGTGACGACCTGGTGGCCCTCGATCGCGTAGCGCGAGCGTTGCTCAACTCCGATGACGCGGAGTCCGCCCGCCGCTCCTTGCGGTATTCCGAGAGGCTGGAGAAAGCAGCCCGGGCCGCGGCGAAAGAGGATGCCGACCGCACCATGGCGCGCGCTCTGGCCCTGCAAGCCCGCGGTTGGGGCAACCGGGGGGATCTTGACAAGGCCATCGCCTTGGCCCGCAAGAGCTACGAAACCTACCCCACCGGCGAGGCCGCCCGCGAGGCCGGGCGCTGGGAGGTCAGGCTGGGGCGCGTGGCCGAGGCCATCGAGCGCTACGCCGATGCCTTCTCCATCCCCGACCCGGCGGTCACCGACGAGAACCGCAAACACCACCGCGCCCTGATGGGCGAGCTGTACCGCAAGCTCCACGGCTCGGAAGCCGGCCTGGGCGACCTGATCCTGCGAGCCTACGACCGGACCTCCCAGGCGGTTGCAGCCCACGAGGCCCGGCTCAAGTCGGGCAGCCCCAATGCCGGCCTCCAGGACGCCTTCGAGTTTCGCCTGGCCGGCCTGCGGGGCGATTCGATGCGTCTCGCCGATTTTCGCGGCAAAGTCATCATCCTCGATTTTTGGGCCACCTGGTGTGCCCCCTGCCGCTTCATGCATCCCCTGTTCGAGCAGTTGAAAGCCAAGTACCAGCCCAACCCTAACGTGGTCTTTCTTTCCATCAAC
>JACQDI010000705.1 GCA_016201195.1 Acidobacteriota bacterium
GGCAAAACGGCGGAAAAAATAGCCGTCGCGGGCCATGGCGTAGGGTACCCGCGAGCCGGAAAGGATCGAGCCGTTGAGAGCGGCGAAGATGGAAACCATGGCCGCCAGGGCCACCGCCCCGCCGCCTGCCGTCCCCATGAACTTGCGGGCTACCGCCGCCGCCACCCGGTCGCTCAAGCCGACCTCAGAGGCGGAAAGCACGAAGAAATAGACTACGTTGGCCAGGATGTAGAGGGTGGCCACGCCGAGTGTGCCGAAGATCAGGGCGCGCGGGATGTTGCGCTGGGGCTCGCGGATCTCGCTCGACACCATGTTTACGTTGTTCCAGCCGTCGTAGGCCCACAGGGCGGCCACCAGAGCGGCCATCCAGCCGCTCACCCCCCCGGCGGCGGGAATCGACGAGGCAAAGTTGCGCGCTGAGCCGGCGCCGAACAGCGCCGCCAGCACCACCAGGGCCAGAATCAGCGCCACCTTTAGTGCCGTCACCTGGGCCTGGATCCGTCCCCCCAGTTTCACCCCCTGGTAATTCACCCCCGCCAGAAACAGAATCAGGGCCATGGCAAAAATCTGGCCGTAGGTGACCACCAGCGGTCCGCCTTTTGGGCCGATAGGCAGAGGAATCTCGAACAAAACGGCCTCGAGCGGCGGAAAGAAATTCGCCAGGTAATAAGCAAAAGCCGTAGCCAGTGTGGCAATTGAGCCACTTTTGGCCACCCAGAACTGGGTCCAGCCGTAAAGAAAACTCCACAGTGGGCCATAGGCTTCCCGCAGGTAGACGTATTCACCCCCCGCCTCGGGGAGCGCCCCGGCCAGCTCGGCATAAGTCAGCGCGCCAAACAGGGAGAGCAACCCGCCCGCCACCCAGACCAGCAGAACCTTGCCCGGGCTGCCCACGTGGAGCACCATGGCCTTGGGAACCAGAAAGATCCCGCTGCCGATCACGGTGCCAACCACGATGGCGGCGGCCTCCCAACTGCCGAGGGTGCGCAGGAGTTCGGTGCGGCTCGCGGTGGCCGCAATTCTGGCTCCTGACTCCTGACTCCTGACTCCTTCACTCATGCCGTAAAACCAGCGAGGCAAGATAGCCCACGGAGAAGGTCGTGATGGTGACGATCACCACGTACCAGGTCCACGCGGTGTGGGTCGCGAGATGCAAGTACGCCATGGTAGCAAAGCCGGAGAGCATCCCGGCGATGGCGCCGGACTGGCTGGCCCGGCGGGTAAGGATACCCAGCAGGAATACGCCCAGCAGCGCACCGATCGTTATCGAGATGACGGCCAGGCCGGCCTCCAGCACAGATCCCCAGTTGCGAGCGAGCAGCGCGATCCCGACCAGAACCACCCCCCAGCCGACCGTGGCCCAACGGGCCAGCCGCAGGTAGTAGCCCTCGTCATGGCCGGCGCGTCCGAACAAGGGCTTGTAAAAATCCATGATGGTGGTCGAGGCGAGGGAATTCAGGGCGGCGCTGATGTTGGACATCGCTGCCGCCAGCACGGCCGCGATGACAATCCCGGCTAGGCCCACCGGCAGTTGGGTCCAGATGAAGCTGGGGTAGACGCGGTCGAGCGGCCGCGGCGTCGGCTGGCCGGTCTTCAGATGGTAGACATAGAGCAGTATGCCGATGAGCAGGAACAGCGTGAATTGGAAGACGATCACCACGCCGCTCGAAAGCAGCGCCGCCTTGCTCTCCCGCTCATTGCGGGCGCTCAACAAGCGCTGGACGATGAGCTGGTCGGTGCCGTGGGTGCCGGTGGCCAGAAAGCACCCGCAGGCCAGGCCCGCCCAGAAGCTGTAGGTGCGGGAGAAGAACTCGCGGGTCAGCTCCAGGCGGAAATCGAAGATCTGAAACTTGCCCGCCGGTCCGGCCATCCGGACCACCTCGGCCCAGCCGCCGGGGACGCGGTCGAGGATCATCCAGAAGCTGAGCAGAGCGCCGGTGACGTAGAGACACATCTGGACCACGTCGGTCCAGATTACTGCGGTCATGCCGCCCTCGAAGGTGTAAAACAGGGTCAGCAGTGTGATCAGCACCACCGAGGTGACTTCCCCGGTCCCCAGGACGATGGAAATCACGATGGAGATGGCGAAGACGCGGACACCTTCGGCGAGCGCCCGAACCACCAGGAACGTGGAAGCAGTGAACCGCCGGGTGCCCTCGCCGAAGCGCCGCCGCATCAGCTCGTAGGCGGTGTACATCTCGCCCCGGAAATACTGCGGGATAAACACCAGGCAGATCACAACCCGGGCCAGCAGGTAGCAGCAGACCACCTGAAGAAAACCCAGGTTGCCGGCGAAGGCCAGCGCCGGGGTCCCAATGATGGTAAGCGTGCTGGTCTCGGCGGAAACGATAGAAAGCGAGATGGCCCACCAGCTAACCGTCCGCCCACCCAGGAAGTAGTCTTTCAGCGATTTCTGGGATCGCCGAAACCGCGCTCCAAAAGCGGTGATGGCAATTAGGTAGACGACGATGACGGCGAGGTCGAGATAACGCATCAATGTGGTAGGTGCTAGGGGTTAGGACCGCGAAGCCCCACGGATTGTAACAGGTCTGTCCTGGCCCTGAAACCCGGCCGAGGCTCCTGTGTCCTGACTCCGGACTCCTTAACTCCTGTTTCCAGACTTGCCAATACGATTTGCTGTGCTATATACTCCGCCTTTAGCCTTCTGGCGGTCAGATGGGAACCCGGGAGTTTCGGGCGGAGTCTAACGATGGGGCTGGAAGGCCAGAGAGGTCGAGCTATGCTACGAAAACTCACTTTGTACCTATTGACCCTGTCGCTGCTGGGGAGTGTCGCCGCGCAGGCCCCGCAGAAGCAGCCCAAGGACCGCGAAGAGTACGACCTGTTCAACAACATCATCAAGGAAACCGTTCCGGCCAAGCGGCTCCAGCTTCTGGACCAGTGGAACCAAAAGTACCCCGACACCGCCTACAAGGAAGAGCGTCTGAAGTATTACATGCAGACCTACCAGCAGGCGGGCCAGCCGGCCAAGGCGGTGGAGGCCGCCGGCGAGGTGTTGAAACTGGTCCCGGACGATTTCAGCGCTTACTATACGATTGCTTCGCTGACCCCGTTCCTTGGCTCGAACGAGGCCAACGTTTTGGCGAACGGCGAGAAGGCGGCCAACGGGCTGCTCAAAACGATGGATCAGCAGTTCGCCGCCGACAAGAAACCGCCCAACGTCTCGGACGCCGACTGGGCTGCGGGCAAGAAGGCGGCTCAGTATATCGCCCACCAGACGCTGGGCTGGGTGGCCTGGCAGTCCAAAAAGTACGAGCCGGCCGAGCAGGAGTTCATCAAAGCGCTGGAGTTGACGCCGGCCGCCGCCCAGGTTTCATTCTGGCTGGGGACCGCCGTGCAGGCGCAGAAGAATCCCGACAAGAATACGCTGGCCATCTACTGCTTCGCCCGCGCCGCCGCCTATGACGGGCCGGGCGCGCTGGCGCCCGCCGGCCGCCAGCAGGTGGATGCCTACCTCACCAAAGTTTACAAGAGTTACCACGGCGACGATCCCAAGGGCCTCGCCGACCTCAAGGCGATGGCCAAGAATTCCCCCCTGCCGCCAGCCGATCTCAAGATCAAGTCCAGCGAGGAAATCCGCGCCGAGAAGGAAGAAGAGCTAAAGAAGTCCAACCCGAAGCTGGCCACCTTCATGGCAATCAAAGACGGCCTGACCGGCTCCGACGGCGCCAACTTCTGGAATCAGATGAAGGGGACGGCGATGCCCCCGCTACGGGGCACGGTGATCTCAGCCAAGCCGGCGGTGCGGCCGAAGGTGGTCGAGCTGGCCATGAGCCAATCCACCGATGTCGAGATCACGCTGACCGCTCCGGAAAGCTCGGCGCGCTGCAAGCTGGATCCCGGAGCGACCATCGAGTTTGAGAACGCGGAAGCCAAGGAGTTCACGGCCAGCCCCTTTATGCTCAAAATGGAGGGCGGCAAGATCACCGCGGGGTGCGCCGAAGCGCCGGCGCCGGTCAAGAAAGCCGTTCCCAAGAAAGCAGTGGCCAAGAAGAAAGCCGGAGACTGAGGAAAAACAGGAATCAGGAATCAGGAGTCAGGAGACAGTCGCTCAGGTCCGCGTGGAAGCGGCGAAGGGATTCGACTTGGTCGGTGGTAGCGGGCCGGTTGAAGCCCTTGGCCACGAACCGCGGGCCTTCTTTTTTCCACACCAGTTGGGCAATGGCGCCTTCTGTGAGCAGGCCGGGTGCGCCGGATTGGCCGAAGGAGCCGTCAGGGAGACGCTCCACCAATGCGACGAAGCCGTCGCGTTCCAAAACATAATGACTGGTGATTTGGAGAGCGGGCAGGAGCTGGAAGCCGGCTCGGGCGAGCCGTTCCATTACATCTTGTAGCGGCCCAGGTCCTCGTCGTTGAGGTTCTCCAGCCACTTCCGCAACTCCTCGTTGTTGACCTTGTCGGAAACCGCTCCGGAGAGCTTGGAGGACTTCAGCACCTCTTCTTCCACGTAGATGGGGCAGTCCAGGCGCAGGGCCAGTGCCAGGGCGTCGCTCGGGCGGGAGTCGATCGAGATCAGCTCGCCGTTGCGCTCCAGCCAGATCAACGCGTAAAAGGTATCGTCCTTCAGCTCGTTGACCACGACTTTGCGGATCCCCGTGCTCAGGCCGAGCAGCAGGCTCTTGATCAGGTCGTGGGTCATGGGGCGCGGCGTAGAAACTTTTTCGATCTCCAGGGCGATGGCGTTGGCTTCGTAGATGCCCACCCAGATGGGCAGGAGGGCGTTGCCGTTCACGTCCTTCAGGATGACGATGGGCATGTTGGTGACCGGATCCATCATCAACCCGCGGATCTTCATCTCGACTTCCATGGGGCCCTCCTTCTCCAGGGGCAAGCCAGATCCCTACCCCTACATTACATCACGCAGCCGCGGAATGCGCCACCATTTCTCCCACCAGGTTCTCGTCTGCGGGCGGGCCGGAGAAATTCAGGACGCGGTTCTGGCTGGTGCGGCCGACCCACTGGCCCAGTTTCTCGTGGCGCCCCTCGACCAGCACCTCGTGTTCTTCGCCCACAAAGACGGCGTTGCGCCGCACCTGGATGGAGCGCTGGTGCTCCTGCACGATGGTCAGGCGGCGCGATTTCTCTTCCTCCGGCACGGCGTCGGCGTAAGCGGCCGCCGGCGTGTTGGGGCGCAGCGAATACTTGAAGGAAAAAATCGAGTCGTATTCGATCTCGTCAAGCAGCGACAGGGTCAGGCCGAAGTCTTCCTCGGTCTCGCCCGGAAAGCCCACGA
>JACQDI010000690.1 GCA_016201195.1 Acidobacteriota bacterium
GGGTTCAAGCACGTGCCTCGCAGCCAGCCCCTCCGAATCGACCTGCGCCAAGGCGCGAAGTCCGTGGTGCCTTTGGCGGACCGCGCGATTGGCAACCTACAGCAGTGGCTCATCGGAACCTATCACGGTGTGAGCCGCGATAAGCTCCAGGTTTATCTCGACGAATTCGTTTTTCGCCATAATCGTCGGCGGCAACCCATGGCTGCCTTCCAGACCCTGCTCGGCCTCGGAACCGGCCATAAACCCACACCATATAAGCGGATACGTGGTGCCGCGGACCTCGCTAGGGCGCCCGCCGAGAGCTGACCCCAATCTATAGTGGCTTGCTGAAACAACCGGATAAGCACAAGTTGGCTAGTGTTTACAATCGTTGTCGAAAACTGCCCTTCCCCCCCAATTCTCCTGGGCCCCGAGGGCGACGAACGACCACGCCACATTCTGCCTACTGTCTACTGTCTGCTTGCCTACTGAATCAGCGCCCCCTGCCCGTTCGTCCCGTTATCGCCGGACTCCTCTTCGGGGATCACCGTGGCGGCCGCCACCTGGTCGCCCTCCTCCAGGCGCACCAGGCGGACCCCTTGCGTCGACCGGCCCGCCTCGCGGATCTCGCCCGCCTCCAGGCGAATGATCTTGCCGTCCTTGGTAATGATGATGACGTCGGTGGTTTCTTTGACGTTGAGGATCGAAATCACCTTGCCGTTGCGCTCCGACGTCTTCATATTGATGATGCCCTTGCCGCCGCGAGAAGTGACGCGGTACTCCTCGAGCGCGGTGCGCTTCCCGTAGCCGTTCTCGGAAACCGTCAGAATCAGGGTTTCCTTACCCACCGCCCCCATCCCCACCAGGTAGTCGTCCTCGAGCGTCATGCCGCGAACCCCGTACGCAGGCCGGCCCATGGGGCGCACTTTGTTCTCGGGGAAGCGGATGGCCTTGCCGTTGTGGGTCCCGAGGAAGATTTGGTGGCTTCCGTCGGTGAGCCTGGCGGCGATCAACTCGTCGCCCTCCTCCATCGACATGGCGATGATGCCGCGCGACATCGGATTGTCGAACACCGTCAGCTCGCACTTCTTGATCACCGCATTCTTGGTCACCATTACTACGTATTGGCCCGGCGTGAACTCCTTGACCGGCAGGAACGCCTTCACCGTCTCGCCCTGCTGGAGGCTCACCAAGTTGACCACGTTCTTGCCCTTGCCGGCAGTGCCCGCGTCGGGGATCTCATAAACCTTGAGCCAGTAGACGCGCCCCAGGTTGGTAAAGATCAGAATGTAGGCGTGCGTGGACGCGATCAGCAGGTGCTCGACGAAGTCCTCGGTGCGCGTGCCCATCCCGATGCGCCCCTTGCCGCCACGGGACTGCTTGCGGTACGTGTCCACCGCCGTGCGCTTCATGTAGCCGTTGTGAGTGACGGTGATGGCCACGTCCTCGTCGGCGATCAGGTCCTCGAGCTGGATGTCGCCGCTGTCCTCGATGATCTCGGTGCGACGCGGGTCGGCGTATTCCTTCTGCACCTCGCGCAGCTCCTTGATGATCAGGTTGCGCAGGATCTTGTCCGAGCCGAGGATCTCCAGATATTCCTGGATTTTCTTCTGGATCTCGACCAGCTCATCCAGGATCTTCTGGCGCTCCATACCGGTCAGCCGCTGCAACTGCAGCTCGATGATCCCCTGGGCCTGCTTCTCGGTGAAATCCAGCCGCTCCATCAGCACCCCGCGGGCCTCGGCCGGGCTTTTCGACGCCCGGATCAGCCGGATGACCTGGTCCAGATGCTCCAGGGCCTTGCGGAAGCCGAGCAGGAGATGCTCGCGGTCGCGCGCCTTGCGCAACAGGTAATCGGTGCGGCGGCGGACGATGTCGATGCGGTGATCGATGAACAGCTTCAGCGCCTCGGCCAGCCCCACCTCGCGCGGCTGCCCGTTCACGATGGCCAGCATGATGATGCCGAAGCCCACCTGCATCTGGGTGTGCTTGTAGAGGTTGTTGAGGATCACTTCGGGCTGCTCGCCGCGCTTCAGCTCGAAGACGACGCGCATGCCGTCGCGGTCGCTCTCGTCCCGGATGTCCGCGATGCCCTCGATCTTCTTCTCGTTGACCAGAGCGGCGGCGTGCTCCTGGAGCTTGGCCTTGTTCACCTGGTAGGGGATCTCGGTGACCACGATCTGCTCTTTTTCCTTGCCGACGCGCTCGATGGCCGCGCGCGCGCGCAGCTTCAGATGGCCGCGGCCCTTTGTATAGGCATCTAGAATACCTTGCCGGCCCAGGATGAAGCCGGCGGTGGGGAAATCGGGGCCGGGGACCTTCTCCATGATCTTGTCCAGACCCGCCTTGGGGTTCTGGATGAGCAGGACGGCGGCATCGATGATCTCGCCCAGGTTGTGCGGCGGGAAGTTGGTGGCCATGCCCACGGCGATGCCCTGCGCGCCGTTGATGAGCAGGTTCGGGATCAGCGCCGGCAGGTACTCCGGCTCCACCGTCCGGTCGTCGTAGTTGGGCCGGAAGTCGACCGTTTCCCTGTCGATGTCCTCGAGCAGGGTGGTCGCAATGCGGGCCAGGCGGGCCTCGGTGTACCGCATCGCGGCCGGCGGGTCCCCGTCCACCGACCCGAAATTGCCCTGGCCGTCGATGAGCATGTAGCGCATGGAAAAGGGTTGCGCCAGGCGCACTAAGGCATCATAAATAGGTATATCACCGTGAGGGTGGTAGTTGCCCATCACGTTGCCGACGGTGTTGGCGCACTTGCGGTAGGGGCGGTTCGGCTGCAGCCCGGCTTCGTGCATGCCGTAGAGGATGCGGCGCTGCACGGGCTTGAGCCCGTCGCGGATGTCGGGCAGGGCGCGCCCGATGATCACGCTCATCGCGTAGTCGAGATACGACTTGCGCATCTCGTCTTCGATGTCGATGGGAACCAGGCTCTTATCCCCGCCGTCGGGTCCGAGCGGCAGTTGTACGGGGGGTTGCGGTGGCTTTTCGGCGTCGCCCAAAGGGTGCTCCTGGAGCTAATTTGTACCCTTTCATTTTACCGCATTTGGGGCGTGGCTGAAAAGCTCTAACCATATGAAAAGTAAAATAGTTATACCGTGTACCACGAGGTCCAGCCGGACCTTTCGGCCGAGGCCTCGGATGACTAGCCGGGCCATCGAGCCCGCTTCGTCCGGGACCTTTCGCACCCTCGCACCACCCCCGGCCATTTGTCAGACCGGGTACAGACGCGTGAGACCCGGCTTCGACCAGATCGCAGGACCTGTCGGGCCCATTCGCCCGCAGCGAACTTGCAGGCGTGGGTTTATCGAACTCATCGATGGTGCAATTGTCCCCCACAGCGCGCACGCACGTCAGGCTGTGCTATCATACCTATTAGATACGTAGTCGAGGCCCTGATGGCCCTGATGGCCCTGATGGCCAAGAAGCTCACCATTACTGTGAGTGACGATGTGTACACCGGCCTGCATCGCGTAATTGGCCGCGGGCGGATCAGCCGATTCTTGGAGGGCCTTTGCCGGCCCCACCTAATGGGCCCCGAACTCGAGGCTGCCTACCGAGAGATGGCTGCCGACGAAGGACGGGAGTCAGAAGCACTCGAGTCCGTGCTTCGCGACGTGCAAGATGAACCGCGGTGAAGGTCTGGCGGGTCAGCTTTGATCCCTCGATCGGCGGCGAAATCCGGAAGACCCGGCCGGCAGTCATCGTCAGCAACGACGCATCCAACAAGGCGCTGAATCGCCTCCAGGTCGTGCCGCTGACCAGCAACGTTTCGCGCCTCTACCCTTGTGAGGCGTTAGTGACGCTGAACGGTGAGCCGCACAAGGCGATGGCGGATCAGATCGCCACGGTCAGCAAGCAACGGTTGAAGGAACGCCTGGGCAGGCTCTCGCGGGAAGATCTGAGAGCGGTGGAACGGGCGATTCGGGTTCAGCCAGGTTTCGCGCAGGCTGGATCATAGCTGCTGATCACTCGATCCGGAACAGGACCCCCGCGCCCGGAGCCAGCCAATCCATCTCGCGGCCGAAGGGCTCCTCGCGACCCGAGTAGGGCGAGATGCGGAGCAGCTTGCGGCCTTCCTGCTTCAACTGGATGCTGAAGCGGAAGGACTGCGCCAGCTCCTTGTTGACCAGCATCACGTAGGGACGCTGCTGCGCGTCCTCAAACTCCCCCACCAAGAAGCGCGCCATCGCAGGAGAGCGCACCAGCCGCTGGGTCATCTCGACGCCTTTCACCAGGCGGCTTTCGGCCAGCGGCCGGGCCTGGTCGGGCACATCGGGCGAATGGAAGACGCCGGTGCTGCGCAGGTGGATCAGGGTGGGCGCCAGGGCGTGGATCTCGTTGTTGATGCGCCGCAGCATGTCCCAGGTCGGCGTGCGGTTGCCGAACTGGTCAACGGCGCCCAGCCGGTAGTTTCCGATCTGGGGCGTGAAGTAGGTGAAGTACTGAATGCCCCGCCCGCCGTAAGCAAGGGTGCTGTAGACCTGCAGATGGAAAGTCGCGTCCGACGGCTCCATGTAGTTGAAATGGGCATTGGCCAAGATGCAGTTCCAGAAGGGCGTCTTGGTTTCCAGGCCCAGTCGCCTGACGATCTCCAGGTTGGTGAAGAAATAGTCCAGCATCTCTCCGTTCACCAGGGAGTAGTTGTCGTAACTCAGGAACGGCTGGCGGATCGAATCGACGAGCAAGCGCACGTAGGTGTCGTAATCGGCGGTTCCCAGGCGGTCCGGAGTGACGCGGTAGGGGAACAGGTTCACGTAGGGCCAAAGCTCCGGCATGGCCTCGCGCAGGACGGCGGCCACGCGCCCCAGTCCGGGCATCAGCGAGCCGTGGGGCTCGTCGCGGAGATAGAATCCCAGCGCCGCCGCGTGCGCGCCCACCTGGCCCTTCAGCTCGGCCACGTTCGCGCGGATTCCGGTCTCCTCGGGCAGGTTCGACCAGTCGTACCCGTTGGCCCGTTGGTCGCGAATGAAGCAGGTGAGCCCGGCATCGCGCACGCGGTCCAGGTCCTCGACGCGGCAGAAGCCGGAGATATTCAGGCCCGCCTCCCGCATCAGCCGCAGTTGTTCCGGATCGGAGGGCGACCCGCCCCAGGCCATCACCGCAAAATCCCGCGGGGCCACCGGCGCGGGACGATAGACGGACTGCGAGCGGGCCGCCGCAGCGAGGCCCATCACTAGCCAGAGAACCCTGCGGATGGTCATGTTACCTGGTATAACACGGGTAATCATGGCGAACCAACACGGACTGACGGTGGTTGTTGCCAGTTTTGTCGGTTTGAGCCTGGTGTTTCCCGACCCCCGGCCGTCGTCGAGCACCAC
>JACQDI010000691.1 GCA_016201195.1 Acidobacteriota bacterium
ACACGGGCATTGGCATCCCCAGCCAGAAGCAAAGGGACATCTTCCGCCCCTTCGTGCAGGCCGACGGCTCCACCACGCGCCGCTACGGCGGCACAGGATTGGGCCTGGCCATCTCCTCCCAATTGGTTGCCATGATGGGCGGGCGCATCTGGGTCGAGAGCGAAGCCGGCAAGGGCAGCACTTTTCACTTCACCGCGCCGTTCGCCCTTCCGCAGAGTTCCGAGGCGCGCCCGGCGCCCATGCGAGTGGTGAACATCCGCGACCTGCCTGTCCTGGTGGTGGATGACAACGCTACCAACCGGCGGATTCTCGAAGAGATGCTCACCAAGTGGGAGATGAGACCCACGCTGGCGGATGGCGGGGAGGCTGCGCTGGCGGCCATGGAGCGGGCCCACGCGGCAGGGAACCCTTTCCCCCTGGTCCTCACCGATGCCCAGATGCCGGGCATGGATGGTTTTACCCTTGCCGAGCGGATCAGGCGGAACCACCAACTGGCGGGAGCCATGATCATGATGCTGACTTCGGTCAGCCTGGGGAGTGACGCCGCCCGCTGCCGGGAACTGGGTGTCGCCGCCTACTTGACAAAGCCCATTAAGCAGTCGGAACTGCTGGATGCCATCCTGAGGGTTCTCGGCCAACCTTTACAGGACCACGAGCGCGCCGCGCTGGTTGCAGATTATTCCCTTCGCGAGAACAGCCGCCTCCATATCCTTGTGGCCGAGGACAACCCTGTCAACCAGAAGATCGCGGCGCGCCTGCTCCGGAAGCGGGGATACGAGGTGGTGGTGGCCAGCGACGGCAAAGAGGCCCTCGCCGCCCTGGAAAAACAGCGGTTCGACCTTGTTTTCATGGACGTGCAGATGCCCCACATGGACGGATTTGAGGCCACCGCCGCGATCCGGGAGGAAGAGAAGGCAACCGGCGCGCACGTCCGGATAGTCGCCATGACCGCCCATGCCATGACAGGCGACCGCGAGCGTTGCCTGCAGGCGGGCATGGATGATTACGTGGCCAAGCCGATCCGCGCAGAGGAACTGTATAAGGCCATCGATTACCTCGTTCCCGTCCCCGCCGAAACCGGGAGTGCACCCTGAGAGGGGTTCCGCACCCATATCACCGGCCAGTGTCGGTCGAGGCGCGACGGTGGGATACTGAGTGCGTGCCGACCGTTTTGCGATCAGGTCCGTACCGTGTATACTTCCACAGTCACGAACCCAACGAACCACCGCATGTGCACGTGGATCGTGATGATCAGTCGGCCAAGTTCTGGCTGCAGCCCATCGCATTGGCTCGCAACCTGGGCTTTAGTCCCGTAGAGCTCCGTCGTATACAACGCATGCTTAAGGAAAACGAAAACATCTTACTGGAGAAATGGAATGCAAGGTTCGGAAGTTAAGCCAGGGGAGCGGGTCAAGGACGTTCGTTTCACTGAGGACACCATGGCAGTGGACCTCATCGACGGACGCACGATCATTGTCCCCTTGGCATGGTACCCAAGGCTTCTCGACGCTACCCCTGAACAACGCCGGAATTGGCGAACCAGCGGCGCCGGTTACGGTATCCACTGGCCGGATATCGATGAGGATCTTAGCACGGAGGGGCTCCTGCATGGAGCGCCTGCCGCACCGGAGCCAGCCCGCACCCGCGCGTAGTCGCAACAGGGTTACGAGGCGTGACGGGCGACAAAGCGCCAGCGCATGCAGCCGACGCGGAAAAAAGCGGCGCGCGCCTGTGCGCCCAAATCGTTGGGCGCAAACCCTCGCAGTGATCAGATGGTTCTCGTGATATCCTCTTCGCACGAACAAGTTCGCCCCACAGCCAGGCTCAAGCCGGATTCAGAACGAAAGGGTTCTCGGAATGGATTCGCACCTCTACGGAGCGAAGCAAGGGGCCAAAGACAAAATGATGACCCACCGCTGGCTGCCCCTGCCGTGAATCGGGTTCTGCGCGCGTGTTATCATCACCGGCTTGAAGCTACTGGCTCTGTTTCTGACTCTGGTCGCCTGGGCTGCGGCGGAGGATACGCCCAAGGCCAAGGTCCGCCACCGCCTGCCTGCATTGTCAAGCGTGTTCCCGCAGGGGTCCGAGCCGGGCCGGAAGCTGCGCGTCGAGGCGCTGGGGGAATACCTGGACCGCGCCCAGGCGGTGGTTTTTCTCGATCCCGCGATTAGCGGGCGGGTCCTGGAGAGCACCTACACCCGTCTCGAGCTGGAGTTTGAGGTAGCGGCCGGCGCCGCGCTCGGTCCCCACTACTTCCGCGTGGTCACCCCGCGGGGCGCGTCCAGTCTGCTGCTGTTCCGCATCGGGGACCAGCCACACCGCCTGGAGCACGAGCCCAATGACTCGCTGGAGCAGGCCGAGGAGGTTCCGCTGCCCGTCACCCTCAACGGCCGGCTGAACGTCGACGGCGACTTTGACTTTTACCGCTTCCGGGCCGAGCAGGGGCAGACCTGGATCTTCGACCTACGGGCGGCGCGCAACGGCAACGGGCTCGACGCCGCGATGATCCTGCTCGACGCCGAGGGACGCAGGCTCGAGCACAGCGAAGACAAGCTCATCTGGGACCCGTTCTTCACCCACACCTTCGCGAAGTCCGGCCAGTATTACGTGGTGGTACAGCCCACGCACCGCAGCAACGATCCCAACTTCGCCTATCAGTTGGATATTCGGCAGGCGCCGCACCTGGAGACGGTTTCGCCGATCAGCCTGACGCCGGGCGCCGCGGCCGAGGCAACCGTTTTCGGCGCAGGCCTCGCCGGCGAGCGGCCCAAGCTATGGTTTGACGCGGCGGGCTTCGAAGGCGACGTGCTCGAGATGCGCGGCGCAAGCGCGCGGGTGAAGATCCGCGTCCCGCGCGAGGCGCGCTGCGGCCCGCACCAGATCGCCATCGAGACTGCCGCCGGCCGATCCAACCCGGCGACGTTCCTGGTCGACGATACCCCGGTCCACAAAGGCGGCGAATCGATTGAGCCGCCCGTTTCGATTACCGGCGTGGCGCGCTACCGCCAGCCCGAACGGTTTTCCTTCGAAGCCAAGGAAGGCCAGTCGCTGGTCTTTGAGGTGCGAGCGCAGCGGTTCGGCTCGCCGGTCGATTCCATCCTGCGGATTCTCGACGCCAAAGGCAACCAGGTCGCGCTCAACGACGACGCCAACTTCGCTGGCGTCCAGTTCAACAAAGACTCGCGCATCTCGCACACGTTCAAACAAGCCGGCCGGTACGTGCTCGAGATGCGGAACCTGTGGGCCGTGACCGGCGAGGATTTCCCCTATCAGTTGTTGGTGCGGCCGCCGCAGCCGGGTTTCGAGCTGATGCTGGCGAGCGACCAGCCCTACGTTTACCCAGGGGAGACCGGAACCCTGAAGGTGACCGCCGTCCGCCGGGATGGTTTCGACGGTCCGATCAAGCTGAACGTCACCGGGCTTCCGGCCGGCATTACGGCGGAGCCAGTCGAGATTCCGTCGAAGAAGAATGACGCTGAGATCCACTTCCGGGCGGACGGCGCCAAGCCCGGCACTTACGCCCAGATTCAAACGGTGGGCGAGCAGCCCGCGTGGCGCTCGGTACGCATCTCGAGTGGTGGCGGCGAGGGCGCCACCTTCGCCCGCGTAGACCAAGTTACTATAGCTGTAGTTGAAAAGCCGCGCTTTGCCCTCGAGGCCGCCTCGACCACCGTCAACCTGGTGCGCGGCGGATCGGCCGAAGTGATGGTCCAGATCGAGCGGGGCGCCGAGGGGATGGGTGAGATCCGTTTCTGGCTCGAAAACCTCCCGATAGGGGTCACCGCCGATGCCGCCGTAGCCCCGGCTGACGCCAAGAACGTGCGGATTCGGCTGCGGGCCTCCCAGCAGGCTCCCCGAGGCCGGGCTTCGCGGGTGGCCATCCTCGGTTCCGGGGACCGTCAGGTCCAGGAAGCGCCCCGGATCTCCATTGTGGTCGACTAAGCCAAGTGGTATAATCTGGGTATGGCCCACACAATGCCATTTAGCCCACCAAACCAGTATGGCCTGCAACTGGGCGTCCGTGGGCGAATCGTCCTTCCGGCGGCCGTCCGAGAGCAACTGGAGCTGAAGCCTGGCGACCGGATGGTGTTGACCGTCGATCCTGATTCCGGTGAAATGCGCCTGAGCAGCGTGCGCGCTGCCGTGCATAGGTTTTGTGGAGTCCTGAAGGACATTTCGCCAGAGCGGATTCTCTCGGAAGAATTAATCGCTGAGCGTCGGCAGGAAGCAATGAGAGAAGACCAGGAGTGAGCGAGCCGCCGATTGTTGTTCTGGACTCCTCGGCGCTGCTTGCCTACTTGCGGCGGGAGCCTGGTTTTGAGGTGGTGAGAGAGTCCCTTTTCGCCGGTGCGGTAATCAGCGCGGTGAACTGGGCTGAAACACTGACAAAGTTATTCGACCTTGGCCGGGACGCGGGAGCCATCGCGGATCGACTGACGCACGGAGGCATCGTAGGCCAAGTTTTGACGATCCAGGTTTTCGACGAGGCGCTGGCCCGCGAAACCGCCCGGCTGCGGCAGCCAACCAAGATAGCGGGACTTTCGCTCGGCGACCGCGCGTGCCTGGCGCTGGGGAGAACGCTTCGCTTGCCCGTGATGACCGGCGACCGGTCGTGGCAGTCGCTGGGGCTGGGGATCGAAGTGCGACCGATCCGGTAAAGATGCTACAATTCCTCCGCGACATGAAACTGTCCGGCGCTCTGTTTCTTGCCGCGGCATTGTCCGCGGCGCCTCCCGTCAAGCTGACTGTTCTGCCTTCAAACCCGCTGCTGTTCGGCAAAGGCGCGCGCCAGCCGTTGATGGCGGTGGCGCATTATGCGGACGGGACGGAAGAAGAGGTCACCGCCAAGGCGCGCTTCACCTCGGGCAAGACCACGGTCATCACCGTGGACGAACGTGGGGTGGTGGAAGCCCAGGACAATGGCGCGGCTATGATCCGGGCCACTTATCAGGGCCTGCAGGCCTCGACCACGGCCTTGGTGCAACGGGCTGAGGCGCCGCTTCCGCCGAGCTTCGCCGGCGACATCTTGCCGGTGCTGACCAAGATCGGCTGCAACGGCGGAAGCTGCCACGGAGCCCTGAACGGACAGAACGGCTTCAAGCTGTCGCTGTTTGGCTACGAGCCGGACGCCGACTACGAGATGATCGTGAAGAAACACGATGGCCGGCGGCTCAACCTGGCCGAACCGGAGAAGAGCCTGCTGCTGCTGAAGCCGACCTTCCAAGTGGCCCACGGGGGCGGACCGGTGCTCAAGAAGGGCTCGCCGGAGTACGAAGCGCTGCTCGCCTGGATCCGGGCCGGCGCCCGTCGGAACCGGGAGCAGGAGCGGCGCATGGTGGCGCTGCGCGTCACACCTTCGACCGGCCTCCTCTACGGCAAGAACACCAAGGCGCGGATGCTGGTGACGGCCCGATACTCCGATGGGACCGAGGGCGACGTCACGGACCTAGTGAAGTTCCAGTCCAACGATGATTCGATTGCGGCGGTCAGTGCCGGGGGCGTGGTGGCGGCGATGCGGGGAGGCGAGACGGCGGTGGTGGCGCGAGGGCCGGGTGTGGTGGCGGCGGCCAAGATCGCTGTGGTGGTGGAAAAACGCGCCGTCTCCGAAGTCCGGGCCGCCAACTTCATCGACGAGCACGTCTTTGCGAAGCTGAAGAGCCTGCAGATTCCGCCGTCCCAGCCGGCTGACGACTCGGCCTTCCTGCGCCGGGCCTACCTGGACATCATCGGCGTCACACCAACCTCCGAAGAAGCCCGCCGGTTTCTGGCGGACCAGGATCCCGACAGGCGCGCCAAGCTGGTCGATGCGCTGCTCGAGCGGCCCGAGTACGCCGATTTCTGGGCGCTCTACTGGGGTGACCACCTCAGCAATACCAAGCAACTGCTCTACAACAAGGGTCCTTACACGTTCACGCGCTGGCTTTACCAGGCCTTCCGCGAGAACATGCCCTACGACCAGTTCGCCCGGAAGCTGCTCACCTCGACCGGGAACATGTTCGATTCGCCGGCCACCAGCTACTACCCGCTGATGAAGAAGGAGCTGGACCTGGCGGCGGTGACCAGCCAGCTTTTCCTCGG
>JACQDI010000692.1 GCA_016201195.1 Acidobacteriota bacterium
CCCTCGAAGGTAAGGCGGATGTTGTCGAGGGTTACGTGCTCGATCGGATGATCGGGCAGCCCGGCAATGGCGCATCCCACGCGGCCTGCGCCGGCCGCCTGCACATTACTGATGAGGACGTTGCGCAGCTTGCCCACCGGGGGGCGTGGGCTGCCGGGCTGGAAAGGACGGGCGCGGTCGCCCAAGCGAATGAAGATGGGAGCGCCGACCTTGTTCATCGTGATGTTCGACACGCTGACCCGGTCCAGAACGCCACCGTCTACGATTTCCAGAGCGATCCCCGCCAGGCGCGTATCGTAGACCGCGCAATTGCTGATGAGGATGTTCTCGAACCCGCCGTTGGTTTCTGTGCCCAGCTTGAGCGCGTTGCAATAGCTGCTGACCACGCAGTTGGTCACCACTACGTTGCGGCAGGGGCGGTCGGAGGTGCTCTTCAACACGATGGCGTCGTCGCCCGAGCTGATGTCGCAGTCGGAGATGCGCACACGCTCGCAGGAATCAATATCGATGCCGTCGTTGTTGGCATTGGCGCGGCTGCGCACGGTGATGCCGCGGATGTTGACGCCGTCGCAGGCCAGATAATGCTGCACCCACATCGGCGAATCGCGGAAGGTTACGCCGGTGACGCTGATATTGCGGCAGTTGACGAACCTTGCCAGGTAGGGCCGGACCTTGTACGCCCCCTTGAACGCGGCGCCCTGGCCGTCGATCGTACCGCTTCCTTCGATGGTGATGTTCTCGGCGTTTTCAGCATAGAGGAGGCTCTTTTCCGTGTAGGTGTCGGTGTAGGAGCGGTAGGATGCGGTGATCGGAGGATAGTCTTCAAGGTTCGTGCTGCCCGCGAGAACGGCGCCCGGATCGAGATGCAGGGTCACGTTGCTCTTCAGGCGGATCGTTCCGGTCACGTGCCGTCCGGCAGGGATGAGCACCACGCCACCGCCGGAGCGGGAACGAGCTTCGATGGCCTCCTGCAAGGTTCTGGTGTTGAGCGGGACGGCTGCGGCGGCGGCGAATAGAAAATGGCGGCGTAGCATATTATTGTGCGTAGCGTTTCTTGAACTCCTCCGATGCCTTCTTGCGAGCCTCTTGCTCGGCCGGCGACATCTTGCCGAGGAACCAGCGATGGGCGTCGGAGTTGAGCACCTGGTCCAGCTCGGCCTGCACCTTTTTGGCGGCCTCGATCTTAGCGGGGTCGCCTGACTGCGAAGCCTTGCGGAGCACCTCGCGGAGCTGGGGCACGAACTCCATGTAGAAACGGTGGGCCACCTCGAAGTTGCCGTGCCACTGGGTATAGTCAGGACCCATCATGGCGGCCCCGTGGCGGGCGCGGCATCCTTCGTGGTGCCACAGGAAGTAGTAGGTGAACTCCAGCTCGTCGTCGAACTCGATGTCCGAAGTGATCAATCCCGCCGCGCGCGTCATCTGGTAGAGGCGGGTGGCCGGACGGCCGAACTTGTCGTTGTAAAGGCCGACCATGTTGTCGTATTGCTGGTACCAGTTATCGACCCAGTTGACGGCGTGGCAGGAGCCGCAGACCTTCTTCATGTCGGCGCGGCGGTCCTGCCAGGGTTTGACCTGCCGGCCGGAGGCGAGCGCGGCGGCGTCGATCTTTTCCGAGATCGGCGGACGCAGGGTCCACGAGATCCGCGAACCCACGTCGTGAGTCAGCGGCAGGTCCCGCGTGGCGCTCATGTGGCAGGTCGAGCAGGTGGGGCCTTGCTCGAAATCTTTGCCGGGAATCCACTCCTCCTTTTCCATAAGCGGCTCGTAGCGGCTGCGGTGGGCGGCGAACGCGATGCCGTGCTTGGATTCGGTGTAAACCTCGATCTGCGGGTGGTCGGGACCCATGTGGCAGCGGCCACAGTTTTCGGGCATGCGGGCCTGGGCGCGGCTGAAATTGTGGCGGATGTGGCAGGCCGAGCAGGAGCCTTTCGAGCCGTCCGGATTGAGACGCCCCATGCCGGTGTTGGGCCAAGTGGTGGGATCGAGCCGGCCGTTGGCAAGCACCTTGATCTCAGAGCCGTGACACTGCCAACAGCCGCTGACCGCCGAGGGCGAGTCGCGCTTCATGTTGCCCTCCACAACCTCGGCGAGCACGTTGTCCAGGCTGCCCAGGATCTTTGCTGCCTCCGAGTGATGGCTGGCTTGGAACTCCTGGTATTCCTTCTCATGGCACTGGGAGCAGTCCTTGGGCGAGACAATGGTGGCGATGAAAAAGCCGTTGTGCCGGAAGCCGTCCTTGTCACCCTCCTCGGCACGGTGGCACTCGAAGCAGCCCACAGACGATTTGGAGTGCTTGCTCTGTTTCCATTGCCCCACGATGCCGGGCGAGGTGGCTTGGTGGCAGGCGATGCAGGCCTGGCTCTCTTTGCCGGCCTGGGCGCTCAAACACCAGGCCACTGTGAAGAACAGGCTGAGGTATTTCATGACGATTCCTCCTCGACCTGCCGGGCTTCAGCCCGGCCTAACCTCGCTGCAAATTTGCAGCGAGGTCTGGGCAAGCCGGAACCTTACCCTACAACCGCTGTTTGCGGTAGTCGAGCAGCGTGGTGCCCTCGCGCCGCTGCGCTTCCATCAGAGCCAGCAGCCCCGCTTGCGTATCGGCCGGCAGCCGCTCGATGTAGAGAGACAGACCGTCGCAAGTGACCGGGTGCTCCCAGATCAGGTCCAGGTTGGCCGCCGCGGCTTGGGCGTCGGATTCCGTCCAGGCGTCTTTGGCGGCCAGACCCACCAGGGCG
>JACQDI010000693.1 GCA_016201195.1 Acidobacteriota bacterium
CGCACCGGCCTGATCGAGCCACCCTGGCGCGAATACGCGCGCATGCTGGGCGGCGCCTGGGTCGAAGGTTCGGCCCGCACCGGCCACGGGAAGCGCCACGTTTTTCAAGTACGCACCGTGGATGCGGATCACCCCGTGATGCAAAGCCTGGCGCCGAGCTTTCCGCAGAACGACGAGCTCTACCACCGGATCCAAATGCGACCTGAGGCCCACGTGCTGGCGACCGCGTTTGACTCCCCCGACATCGAGGGCACTGGAAAGGACGAGCCGATCCTGTGGGTGGTGAAATACGGCCGCGGCCGGGTGTTTCAAACCACCCTGGGGCACGACGTGGAGGCCATGAGCAGCGCCGGTTTTGAGGCGACCCTGGCGCGCGGCGCCGAGTGGGCGGCTACCGGCCGCGTCACGCTTCCTAAGCCGCCCCATCGACAAACGTCGGTCCTGGTAGTGACCGGAGGCCACGAGTACGATACCTCGTTCTACACCCTATTTCAGAACCAGCCCGACCTGCGCTGGGACCACCGCCTGCACCGGGCCTCGGCCGAGGCCTTCGACCGGAACCTGGCCGGAAAGTACGACGCCCTGGTGCTCTACGACATGGCCCAGAACATCACCGAGGACCAGAAGCGCCATCTCACCGCCTTTCTCGACGGCGGCGGCGGGCTGGTGGTGCTTCACCACGCCCTCGCGTCGTTCCAGAACTGGCAAGAATACAGCCGCCTGATCGGCGGAAAGTATTTCCTGCAACCGGACGGAGAGCACGCGCCTTCCGGCTTTCAGCACGACACCTGGATTCAGGTCAAAGTGGAGGACCCGCATCATCCGGTGACACGAGGCCTCTCCGCTTTCCGGATCTACGATGAGGTTTACAACCGCTGTGGGGTGTCGAAGGAAGCGAAGGTGCTGCTCACCACCGCCCATCCCAACAGCAACCAAGCGCTCGCCTGGATCAGCCCGCATCCGAGAGCGCGGGTGGTCTATATCCAACTAGGCCACGGCGAAGCGGCGCACGATCATCCGAGCTTCCGGCGGCTAGTGGCGCAGGCGATTCGCTGGGCAGCGGGCCGCTAAAGAGGCGCTCCATAACGCGCACCGAAATCTGGCGGTCCACCGCGACCTCCAAGCCCGGTGAGTCGCTGTTTCCGGCGGTCACAGATTTGGTGCTCCAACTCAGACCAACCCACCCATGGCTCGGTCAAGTTGACTCGGGAGTGTGGAGCTATCGGCACTACCGATATACATCTGTTCGGTGGCCAACGTGGAGAACGGTCACGGTGCGCTGGCGGTCATCTATCTCGTAGATGATCCGGTAATCGCCGCACCTGATGCGCCAACCCTCGCGGCCGCGTAGCTTTAGACATCTTTACGGCCTAGATTGGCCGGCGAGGCTCCGAATCGCATCTCGAACCTGTTCGTACCGCTGCTGTGGCAACTTGGAAAGCTCTCGCTGAGCGCGTCTCCGGATGAGGATCTCCTACGGCATCAGCGATTGCGCTCGATCTCGGCCACCGCCTGCTCAAAAGGTATCGTCTCGTCATTTGACGCCTTGGCTGCGTCAAAAGCCCGAATGGATTCGAGTTCTTCCCGCGCCTCCAGGAGCTTTTGATACTCATCCAGGTCCAGGACGACGCCGACCCGGGCTCCTTCCTCATCGACAAGATAGCGGTGTTTGAACGCCGGCATGGTTCTGCGGCTCGCCTGAATTGTAACACCCGGCCGGGCCGAGATACGGAAACCAGATCCGCGTCCCACGCTCATCGCGGAGAAGGCCGCGAAATGATCAAGGCAGATTGCAGGAACTCCCCGGCCGCCCGGGCGCACTCCTCAGCGGACCGCGGCTCGCTGTGAGGGCTGTGGCCGGCCTGCTCCAGGATCCGGAAAACAGCCTGGGGAAGCGCGCGGCGGACGGCGTCGATCTCGCCCGGCTCGGTGCGGGGGTCTCGCTCCCCGTGCAGGAACAAAGTGGGAACCGAGAGTTGAGAGAGGCGGCCGTGGTAAAGGTCCCCATCCCCGCTGGCGACTATGTCTAGCCAAGCCCGGCCGTTCATCTGGAGAACCCGCCGCCACCCGCCTTCACCGTGGTCGCGGGCCACGGCCTCGCGGGCGCGTTCTGTCAGGCTGTCCGGATGATGAACCATCTCCTGAAAAAAACCAATCGAGCCGGTCTTGGCACGGGTGTAATGGAACGCCTCCAGGACGAGCGCCGCACAGCGCGAGGGTGCAGCCAGGCCCAGGTGCGCAGCGATAACGCCTCCGTCACTGTGGCCCCATAGCACCGCGCGCTCGATGCCCAGCCCATCGAGGAAGCGCACGGTCTCCGCGGCGGCCTGCTGGTGGAAGTCGTGAGGCAGCGCCGGCAAGCGCGTGGAGCGGCCGTAGCCGCAGCGGTCGGGAATCAAAATGCGGAAGCCGTCCTGGAGGGCGGCGATGGCGCGGTCGAAGGGATAGATCTCGTAACCCCAGCCGCCGTGGAGAAATAAAAGAGGAATCCCCCGGCCGAATTCACGATAGTAAATGCGGACCGGGGGAAGGTCGAGGAACACCCTTAGCGGGCGGCCATGAGGGCGCGCAGCCGGCGGGCCCGGTCGGGGCCGCGAAGCTGGCGCAGCGCCTTGGCCTCGATCTGCCGGATGCGCTCGCGCGTCACGTCGAACTCCTGGCCGATCTCCTCGAGGGTATGCTCGCGGTCGCAGCCGATGCCGAACCGCATGCGGATGACCTTCTCTTCCTTGGGCGAGAGGGTCTTCAGCACGCC
>JACQDI010000694.1 GCA_016201195.1 Acidobacteriota bacterium
CACCCGCCATAATACCGTTTGCCCGGATACCCTTCCGCGTACTTGTTGGTCAACACCGACCCGGCCGCTTCGAGCACCGCCTGCGAAACGAAATTCTCGCTGGCGATCATCTCCAAGTGCGTGTGCTGGCGAACGGTTTCGTTCTGAATCGCCTCAAAAACCTCGGGATCGACGTCTTCAAGAGGACGGGCCATGGGGAGAAGGTTGGGCATAACTCGATTTTATCACGGGGGGGAAATTGAGGAATCGAGGAGGGAAGATCGGCCAGCGCGCTAAAGGTGCGTTGATGCCCTGCCGATAGGCTCTTGTATTCCAACCATGAGCCTTCTATCATTCGGAGTGATGCCAAGCGTTACCGCGCCCACCGCACAGGCCGCAAGGACGACCCACATTGTACACCAAGGTGACGCCCGCCGCCTCGATTGGATCCCGGACGAATCGGTTCATCTGGTGGTCACGTCGCCGCCGTACTGGACGCTGAAGGAATACCCGCCGAACCGCAGCCAACTTGGGGCCGTAACCGAATACGAGCAGTTCCATGACGAGCTCGAGAAGGTCTGGCGGCATTGTCATCGCGTTCTAGTGCCTGGGGGTCGGATCTGTTGCGTGGTGGGTGACGTCTGCCTAGCCCGGCGACGAAACCATGGGCGACACATGGTCTTGCCGCTCCACGCCGATATTGCGGTCCGGTGCCGGCGGATCGGGCTAGACTACCTGACGCCAATCCTCTGGTACAAGATCGCCAACGCCAGCTATGAAGTAGAAAATGGCTCCTCATTTCTGGGGAAGCCCTATGAACCAAACGCCATCGTCAAGAACGACGTGGAGTACATCCTGATGCTCCGCAAGCCCGGCGGTTACCGGCAACCAACCGAGCAACAGCGCCATCTTTCAAAGCTCACGAAAGAGGAGCACGCCGAATGGTTCCGCTCGTTCTGGACCGATCTGCCGGGAGAATCAACGCGGGACCATCCGGCCCCCTTCCCGGTTGACCTGGCGTACCGGCTGGTGCGGATGTTCTCGTTCGTGGGCGACACGGTTCTAGATCCCTTCATGGGAACGGGTAGCACCGCCGTTGCAGCGGGGCGCTGCCACAGAAATAGCATCAGCGTCGAGATCGAACGTAGCTATTTCGAGAAGGCGCAGGCCAGGCTAAAAGCGGAGTTTTCCGATCTATTCGAAGACAGCCCATCCGTCATTGTGCACTGAAGCGCTTTACGTACAGATCCGAAATTCTACGAATGAAGCTATGGTAATGGATGGCGCTGTCAGGCTGCGGGGCAAGCGGGCCGGCTACCAGCTTGGCCGGGTTCACTCCGTCGTAGTCCACCACGATAACGCCGATGGCTTCGGGCCGGTCGCTCGGTTCGCTGGATTCGTTGCGGAGGGGTATTTCAGCGAAGATCTTCACGGTATCCGCCACGACCTTCGGCATCTTGAAATTCGGTCTGCGCAGCCCCTTCGCAAACGAGTCCGGATTCTCATAGACGGGCGACACGTTGACTACAACGATCCCTCCCGCGATGCATTCCCGCCTGTGATTGTGCATATGGTTCGAATAGGCGATTAGATCGCCGTAGCGGTTCAGCCGAGCCTTGCCATGCGCGGTCATTATGGTCTTGTGCTCGACCGAGATACAGACAGTGATCGCGGGAGCGGCGGCGCGCTCGTGAAGCACTAGATCAATGGACCGGCCCCGGACGCCGCCAGCAGTGAAAACGGTAGGGTTCTTCTCTACGTTGAGGTTTCCAGATTCAAGCGCGGCAGCGAGTGAATGGCACGCCTGCCGCAGATCCGCGACCACGAAGTCCGAGAGAGCATCGGAATTGGCCTGAGACCTGGGGTTAAAGCCCAGGTGCTCGTTCATCCATAAAACGTAGGCTTCTGGCGCTGGCAAAACGGATACATCTTACCATCACGCCGTGAGGCTCTAAATGTTGAATTTTGTTGCTTTAGTCGCCAAGCCGTCACCCCTGGTGCACGCATTCTTGGCGCACTACTGAAGATCAGATCGGGTCCCCGACGAGATTCCACATGGTAGAATTGCAGAATTGAGGAATAGAGGAATTGAGAAATTGAGGAAGCAACAAGGGGCGCCCGTGTTCCTTCCTCAATTCCTTAATTCCTGAATTTCTCAATTCTTCTGCCATCATGCATTGGAGCAACCTATTCATCCCCACACTGCGCGAGAACCCCACCGAGGCGGAGGTAGTGAGCCACCAGTTGCTGCTGCGGGCGGGCTACATCCGGCCGCTGGCCGCCGGTCTGTATAGTTACCTGTTTCTCGCCCAGCGCTCGCTGCGTAAGATCGCGCAGATCATCCGCGAGGAGATGGACGCCATCGGCGCCCAGGAGTTCTACCTGCCGGAGATGCACCCCGCCGAACTCTGGCGGGAGAGCGGCCGCTGGGAGATGATGGGCGACAACTTGTTTCGCCTGAAGGATCGCTGGGGGCGCGACATGTGCCTGGGCTTCACCGAAGAAGAAGTCATGACCTCCATCGCGCGCAGCGAGGTGCGCAGCTACAAACAGCTTCCCCAGATCTGGTACCAGATCCAGACCAAGTTTCGGGACGAGCCGCGGCCCAAGTCCGGCCTGCTGCGGGTGCGGGAATTCATCATGAAGGATTCCTACTCCTTCGACCTGGACGAGGCCGGGCTGGACGTGAGCTACCAGAAGCATCACCACGCCTACTGCCGGATCTTCGATCGCTGCGGCTTGCAGTACCTCGTGGTGGAAGCCCACTCCGGAGCGATGGGGGGTAGCCAGTCGCACGAGTTCGCGATCCCCTCCGACGCCGGCGAGGACTGGATCGCCGTGTGCGCCGGCTGCGGCTACTCGGCCAACCTCGAAAAGGCCGAGTCCCGGCCGATGCCGCCCGCCGCTTCCGATCCCGACCTTGAGGCGAAGCCCGAAAAGTTCGCCACCCCCAACCGCAAGACCATCGCCGAGGTCAGCGAGTTCGTGGGGCTGCCCGATAGCTCGCAGATCAAGAGCCTGGTGATGGTGGCCGGCGACAAACCCCTGCTGGTGCTGCTGCGCGGCGACCACCAGTTGAGCGAGACCAAGCTGGCCTCGGCCGCCGGGGGTGAAGTGCGTCCCGCGCACCCCGAGGAGATCCGGGCCTGGTTCGGCGCCGGCGCGGGATCCCTTGGCCCCATCGGCATCACCAACATGGAGATCCTGGCCGACGAGGCCCTGCGCGGCCGCCGCAACATGATCTGCGGCGCCAACGAAGACGACTTCCACCTGCGCCACGTCACGCCCGGGCAGAACTTTCAGGCCCGGTTCCTCGACCTGCGGGCAGCGGCCGCCGGCGACGGCTGCATCCGCTGCGGCGCTACGCTCGATCTCAAGAAATGCATCGAGATCGGCCACATTTTCAAGCTTGGCTACCGGTATTCGCAGTCCATGGGGGCGAGGGTCCTCAACGCCGAAGGGCACGAGGTAACCCCCATCATGGGGTCCTACGGGATCGGCCTGGAGCGGATCCTGACCTCCGCCGTCGAGCAGGGCCACGACAAGGACGGCATGTGCCTGCCCCCTTCCATCGCCCCGTTCGACGTCGTGGTCACGCCGGTGAATTTCAATGACGATGCTCAGCGTCGGGCGGCAGAATCGATTTACACCCAGTGCCGCGCCGCCGGCCTGGACGCGCTGCTCGACGACCGCGACGAGCGGCCCGGCGTGAAGTTCAAGGACGCCGACTTGATCGGCGTTCCCTTTCGCATTAACGTGGGCAAGAAGCTGCCACAGGGCGTCGTGGAGGTGGTCACCCGCCGCGCGCGGCAATCGAGCGACGTGCCGTTGGCCGAGGCGGCCCGGGCCGTGCTCGAGCGGAAGACGGCGTGAGGCTCGGCATACGGCAGTGGGTGGCTCTCGTTCTGCTCGGGGTCTTCGTCGCCCTTGTCGCCGCCCTGTTGCCCTACTTCGTCCGCAACCTTCGTTTTCAGCGCGCCGTCGAAGAAATTGCCCGCTCCCCGGAAATTACTACCCTGGGGCCGGCCCACGCACGCGCGCAAGTGGTTGAGCAAGCGGCGCGGCTGGGGCTGCCGGTGGCGGTCAGTGACGTGCAAGTGGAGGCGGCGGGAGGCTCGGTGCAGATTTCGGTCCGCTACGTGGTCGAGGTCGCCTGGCCCGGCTACACGGTGAAATTGCATTTTGCGCCCAGCGGTGGAAGGTAGGACAATGGGAAGAGCATGAAAGTGATCCTGCCCAGGCCTGGGAGCTTTTGGCGATTCTGGTTCGGTCCGGTCGGAAAGGTGCTGCTGGCGCTGCTCCTGGTCGGCGGCGTGACCGGCGCCGGCGTCTTCAGTTACTACTGGAACAAGTACTCTCGGCTGATCGACCGCAAGCTGAGCGGCGGCCCTTTCAACACGCCATCTAAGATCTTCGCCGCCCCCGAAGCGGTCTATGTGGGCCAGCCGCTCCGCCCGGGGGAAGTCGTCTCTCGGCTCCGCAACGCCGGCTATTCCGAGTCCAGCGCCAACCGCAACGGCTGGTACCGCGTGCGCGCCGACGCGGTCGAGATTTTTCCCGGGGTCGATTCCTACTTCACCGCCGAGCCGGCGGTGGTCAAGTTCGCCGGCAACAAGGTGGCCCGCATCGTTTCCCTGCGCGACAACACCGACCAGTCGCTCTATGATCTGGAGCCCGAGCTGATCACCAACCTGTTCGACAAGAGCCGCGAGAAGCGCCGGCTGGTGCGCTTCGAAGAGATCCCGCCGATTCTCCGCAACGCCATTATCGCCATCGAGGACAAGCGTTTCTTCGAGCACCGCGGGTTCGATCCCCTGCGGCTCATCAAGGCCGCCTACATCGACCTGCGCGAGATGCGCAAGGAGCAGGGCGCCTCCACCCTGAGCCAGCAGCTCGCCCGCAGCTTTTTCCTCTACCAGGACAAGCGCTGGACCCGCAAGGTGGCCGAGCTTCTCATCACCCTGCAACCCGAGCAGCGGCTGAGCAAGGAGCAGATCTTCGAGTTTTACTGTAACCAGATCTACCTGGGCCGGCGGGGCAGCTTCAACATCCACGGCATCGGAGAGGCGGCCCAGGCCTATTTCGGCAAAGACTTCCGCGACCTCAGCCTGCCCGAAGCGGCCACCGTCGCCGGCATTATCCAGCGGCCGGGGTACTTCGATCCGTTTCGTAATCCCGACCGCGTTCGGGACCGGCGCAACCTCGTCCTCTACGCCATGCTGCAAAACGATTTCATCACCAAGCAGCAGTATGAGGATGCCGTTAAGGTCCCGCTCGGCGTCGCCGCCAGCGCCGTCGAGTCGAGCGATGCGCCCTACTTCGTCGACCTGATCAACGAGCAGTTGCAGGCCCGCTTCCCGGAAAAAGACCTCGTCACCCAGGTCTATCGCGTCTACACCACCCTCGACCTGAATCTGCAGCGGGCGGCGGTGGAGGCGGTGCGCTACGGCATGCCGCTGGTCGACGAGCAGATCAAGCGCCAGCGCCGCTTCCGCGGCAAGACGCCGCCGGTTCCGCAGTGCGCCCTGGTGGCGCTCGACCCCCACACCGGGGAGGTCAAGGCTCTGCTCGGCGGCCGCAATTACGGCATGAGCCAGTTGAACCGCGTGGTGGCCAAGCGTCAGCCCGGATCCTCCTTCAAGCCGTTTGTTTACGCGGCAGCTCTGGAGTCGGCGCTCGAGCCTGCGACCGGCCCCATACTCACCCCCGTCTCCGCTATCGAAGACGCCCCCACCACCTTCTGGTTTGACGGCAAGCCCTACGAACCCTCCAATTTCAAGCACGAATTCCACGGCATGACCACGCTGCGCATGGCGCTTGCCAAGTCGATGAACATCGCCACGGTCAAGGTGGCCGAGACGGTGGGCTACGACAAGGTCGTCGGACTGGCACGGCGGGCCGGCATGAACCTCCAGATCCAGCCCACCCCGGCGGTGGCCCTGGGCGCCTATGAGGTGCAGCCGCTCGAGGTTGCCGGCGCCTACACCATCTTCGCCAACGGCGGCGTACGTCTGGATCCATACATGATCCGCGCCGTGCGCGCCCAGACCGGCCGCACCGTGCTCGAAAACAAGCCCAAGGAAACCCCGGTGCTCGATCCCCGCATCGCCTACATGATGACCAACCTGCTCGAGGAAGTGATGCGCTCGGGCACGGCCGCCGGGACGCGCGCCAGGGGCTTCACCGTTCCCGCCGCCGGCAAGACCGGCAGCTCGCGCGACGGCTGGTTCGCCGGCTACACCTCTAACCTGTTGTGCATCGTGTGGGTCGGCCTGGACGACAACACGGACCTGGAGATCGAGGGCGCCAAGTCGGCGCTCCCCATCTGGACCGAGTTCATGAAGAAGGCCATCACCTTCCGGGCCTACCGCAACCCCGCCCCCTTCGAGCCGGTGGACGGTATCGTGACCGCCGAAGTGGACCCCGAAACTCAGGAATTGGCCACACTCAACTGCCCGGGCCGGCGAACCGAAGTTTTCATCGCCGGCACTCAGCCCGCGGGGTACTGCCGGGTCCACGGCGGCAGGCCCGGTAGCGTGCCGCTGCTAACCACGGTCGCCGGCTGGGATACCGAGCCGGAAAAGGCCAAGGCAGACGCGGCCGTGATGGCGGATGCCAAGCCGGCCCCGCTGCTGGTCGCTCCCGAGCATCCTCGCGCCGCCGCGCGCACCATCACCATCCCCGTTCCCCCGCAAAAGGCTCCGGCCGCCGATCCACCCAAGAAAAAAGGATTCTTCAGCCGCATCTGGGGTGTGTTTAAATAGAACTATGGGGGCCTCCCTCTTATTGGCGCTGGCCCTGATGGCCCAACTGGTTGATAAGACCACTCAGCCGCTTCCGCAACCTGCCTCCGACCTGAGCGCGGAGAAGCGCGCCGACATCTACATGGCCCGCAAGATGTACCGCGAGGCCGTCGAGGCCTACCAGGAAGCGCGGCGCGCCAACCCGCGGTCGGCCGCCCTATGCAACAAGATCGGTATCGCCCACCACCAGCAACTGCAGCTCGCTCTGGCGCAACACTATTACGAGCGGTCGCTGAAGCTCGACAAGAAATACTCCGAGGCAGTCAACAACCTGGGCACGATCTACTACGCGCGAGGCAGCTACCGCCGGGCCATCGGGCAGTACAAAAAGGCGCTCAACCTCAGTCCCGATTCGGCCTCCATCCACAGCAACCTCGGCACGGCCTACTTCGCGCGCAAGCGGTACAAGGAAGCGTCGGAGGAATACGCCACCGCCCTGAAGCTCGACCCGGAGATCTTCGAGCACCGCAGCTCCTTCGGCAGCCTTTTGCAGGAACGCAGCGTACAGGACCGCGCCAGGTTCCACTACTACATGGCGAAGACCTACGCCGCCGCCGGCTACATCGACCGCGCCCTCTCCTACCTGCGCAAGGCCCTGGAGGAGGGTTTCAAGGACCGCGACAAAATCCCCGAGGAGAAGGATTTCGCCGCTTTGCGCGACAACCCCGAATTCCAGCAGTTGATCGCCGCGAACGTCCCAGTGATTCCGCGGTAGTCGAGACCAAGGTTGCGGGCACTCCCGCGTCCCCGTGTCCCCGCGTCTCTCCTCTCTCCTCTCTCCTCTCCCCTCTCCCCTCTGCTGCCCTGACCCTTTGGTACTAGAGCCCTCGGTCCCCTCGAAAAGGGAACTCCTGTGTCATAGGAATGCCGGGCAATCGCCTGTAGCCTGGAGGTGTTCGTGTCGGAGGACTCAAGAGATGGCTTCTATCTCTTACTGGTTTCTATCGCCGAGCGTCGTCCTGGCCCTGCTGGGGAAGCTCAAAGGATGGGACCGTACCAAGCCTACCCCTAACTTTTCGTGGCGGTCGACCGTCGTCGACGTGGTGGTGCCCGCCAAAAACGAGGAATCGAGCATTGATCTTTGCCTGGCTTCCATTTTGGAACAGGATTTTCCGATCCGGAAGATCACCGTGGTCGACGATGGCTCGACCGATCGCACGGCCCAGGTGGTGCGGCGGTTCGCACAGTTGAGCGGCCGGGAGATCGGGCTGGTCGTCCATGGCGCCTCGGCCGGCAAGACGCCCTCCATCCGCGAGCAATGCGAGTTGACCGACTCGGACGCCCTTCTGGTAGTCGACGCCGACACGGTACTGTGCGACCGCAACTACGTCACCCGCTTGGTTCAGGAGGTATACCGCAACGCGGGTGTGGCCTGCGCTTGCGGCGAGATCACGCCGCTCACCCGGCGCCGCCGGCGACAGTTGGCCCAGCTTGACCCGGCGGCCCGGACGGTGGAGAGCGAGTTGCAAACAGACGGCCAAATCGGCGCCAGCCGCTGGCAGGCGTTCCTGGAGTTTTGGACCGTACTCTATCGCACCTCACTCTACATGTTCCTGCAGCGGATCCTCTATGACGGCCACATGAAGCTGTTCGGGTCGCGGCTAAGCCCCACCGGCTGCGGCGTGCTGTATCGCACCAGCCGGCTCCGCGAGTGCTTCGCTTTTGCCGCGCCCCACATGGGGGACAATCTCTCCAACTCCGAAGACATTTTCATCGGGCACTTCTTCAACTGGAAGGGCTACCGCAACGTCCAGGTCGCCGGGGTGCGCTGCGAGTCGATCGAGCCGGCGGTCACCCGCTTGCCCCGGCAGTTGTACAACTGGTCCAGCTCGTTCCTCCAGACCCTCTACTACTTCCGCGATCTGCCCCTGTCGCCGTTTCGCAAGGTCAAGAAGGGCGTGGCTGCGCTGTTCGAGGGGCGGCGGCCGGAGGCGCCGAACCATCGCATCATCCAGGAACAGTATCGAGCGCCGTGGGGCGAGCAGTTCACCCGCCGTTGGGGGCGCGGCGTCGGCCTGGTGGATCTGGTCTCCATGATCGAGAAGGTGTCCTATCCCGTCTTTCTGATCCTTTTGGCGATCTTCGCCCCGCGCGCCGCTCTGCTCACCATCGGCGTGGAGGTGGCGCTCACCACCACCGGCGTCTTTCTGGTCGCCGAGAGCGGCACACGGCTGAAGTCGGCCGGGATGATGCTGGCCTCGACGCCCATCCGCCTGTTCAGCCTCGGCGTCGACCTGGTGGCCGTGCTGCGCCACCTGTTCGACCTGGCTACAGGCAATCGAAAGTGGAGGAAGTAGTGAGAATGCGGATGCTGTTACTACCAATGCTTTGCGGAGCCTGGGCGGCCGCGCAGGCGCCGCCCGATTACGCGGCGCGCGTCGCCGAACTGGAGCGCACCCACCAGGCCCGTCCGTCAGACCCGCAGGTGGTGGAGGCCCTGGCTGGTTCTTACACCATGGCCGGCGAGTACCAGAAGGCCATCCGGCTCCTCGAGCACATCCCGGCCGCCGCCCTTACCCCGGACCTCGAATTGCGGCTGGCGCGGAACCTCGCCTTCGCGGGCCAGACCGGCCGCGCCATCCGCCGCTACGAAGCCTACCGCCACGCCCGGCCCCACGATCGCCAGGCGGCGGTGGAGTTGATTCGTCTGCGGCGCTATCACGGCGATTACGAGCAGGCGGAGAAACTTTGCGACGAGCTGCTGTGGGCTAACCCCGACGACTACGAGGCGCTGGCGCTCAAGGCCGAGGTGCTGCACTGGGCGGGCAACCGCCGGTTCCTCGCCCGGCGCACCGCCCAGCGCGCCGCTCGCGCCGCCGTGGAGTACCCAGACGCCAAGGTGGCCCAGGTCTATGCCTTGCGCGACCTCGGCCAGAACCGCGAGGCCCGGCAGGAATTCGCAGCCCTATCGGACCAAGTTTCCCGCCGCGGAGGGGTCACCGCGCAGTCGACCTTCGGCGACGCCTACAGGCTACTGGAGGGCGAGCTGGCCCATCCGGCCGTTGTGGTCAATACACCCGCCGCGTCGGTCTACAACGACTCGGACGGCATCCACAACGACGCGTGGAGCCTGCGGCTGGCCACGCCGTTCCGCGACGATCACCGGCTGCTGCTCGATCTCGGCCACTCCCGGTCCTCGGCTCCCGACTCGAGCCCGTTCACCGACAGGCGCTCGGTGTCCTCGCGGACCGAGTTCCAGGCCGGCGGCATGTTCCGCGTCGCCCCGGGGGCGTCCTTCACCCTGCTCGGCGGCGCCTCGCGCCGGCAAAGCCAGAGCGGCCTCGCACCGGTGTTTGAGTTGCAGGTGACCGCCTCCCCGGCCGACCGTTGGACCCTCGAGTTCGCGGCCGGCCGCGAGTTCCTCGCGCTGACCCCCCGCGCGATCGATCGTGATATCTCCAGCTACAGGCTGGCCGGCGGCGTCCAGTACGCCCTCGATTCCCGGACCTCTCTCGCCGTTCGCGGCGAGCGTCGCTACTGGAGCGACCACAACCGCAGCCTCAGCGCCGAGACGGCGTTGCGCCGCATCCTGCATTACTACAAGCCATTCATGGTCGACGCCGGAGTCCTGAGCCGCTGGGAAAAGTTCGACCGCGACACGCAGTTCGCCTCCGGCTTCTTCACCCCCGATCAGTACCGCCGTCACGATGGGTTCCTGGGCCTGCATGGGGAGCTGGGGCGGCTGAGCTGGGAGCTGCGAGGAGCGGGCGGCGCCCAGCGCGTGGCGCGAGCAGCGGATTACCGTCCCGACTGGGAAGCGACGGCCACGGCCACCGTCCGGCTGAGCCGCGTCCTGCGCCTCTCCGGCGGGTATCAGCGCCGCAACTATAGCCTGCTGTCACGCGACGGCTGGTACCAGGGCTTCTTCGTCAGCTTGGGGATTCAACCATGAGCCTTCTGATCACGGGAGGCGCGGGATTCATCGGCTCGCACTTGACCGAGCGCCTGCTCGGCGAGGGCCGGCGCGTGGTCGTTCTGGATGACTTGAGCACGGGATCTCTGGAGAACCTGGGCGCGGTGCTGGGACATCCTCGCCTGCGGTTCGTCGAAGGCAGCGTGCTCGACGCGAACCTGGTCGAGCGGCTGGTGGAAGCGAGCGACACAGTGGTCCACCTGGCCGCGGCCGTTGGCGTGCGCTACGTGCTCGATCATCCACTAGAGACGATCCGGACCAACGTCGACGGCGCTCGCATCGTGCTCGATGCCTGCGGCCGGTTCGGGCGCAAGACGCTCGTGGCCAGTACCTCGGAGGTCTACGGCAAGAGCAGCGCCGGCGCCCTGTGCGAAGACGCCGACTCCGTGCTGGGCCCGACTTCGGTGAGCCGCTGGTCCTACGCCACGGCTAAGAAGCTCGACGAGTTCCTGGCCCTGGCTCACGCGCAGACCCACGGGCTGCCCGTGGTTGTCACCCGGTTCTTCAACATAGTCGGCCCGCGGCAGGCCGGGCGCTACGGCATGGTGCTTCCCAGCCTGGTCCGCGCGGCGCTGGCCGGCGAGCCGCTCCGCGTCTTCGGCGACGGCCGGCAGACCCGCAACTTCACCTTCGTCGGCGACTGCGTGGAGGCGCTCCTGCTGCTGCTGGATTGCCCCGGCGCCGAAGGCGAAATACTCAACATCGGCGGCCCGCAGGAGATCTCGATCGGCGAGCTGGCCGAGCGCGTTCGCCGCCTCACCGGCTCGTCGAGTCCCATCGTCCGCGTGCCCTACCAGCAGGCCTACCCGCAAGGCGGCTTCGAGGATATGCGCCGCCGCGTCCCCTGTCTCTGCAAGATCGAACGCCTCACCGGCTGGTCCGCCTCGACCGCCATCGACGAAATCATTCTCCGCACGGCGCAGCACGAACGGGAGCGCGCCGCAGAATCGGTCCTCTACGCTGCGGCCGCGGCAGCCCCAAGCCTGCTTGGTTGTTCGACGTAGATCTCAACGCTGAGGCACAGCGCAGCCGGGCAGTGGGGCGACCTCTCGGGCGCCTGGACCGGCGATTGACGATTGGCCGGAGGGCGTGGGATTCTCAATCGTCAATTGTCAATGAATCAATCGTCAATCAGGCTCTGCTTCCTGATCGTGTTCGTGATCGTCTCCCGGGCAGTCTTCTGGACGGCGCACCCGCCGAACTTCGATTACGCCAATTTCGCCCTGGGTGTTCATCGCTATGCGCCGGCCGATCATCAGCCGCAGCCTCCGGGCTATCCCCTGGCAATCCTTACCGCCCGCTTGCTCCTGGCTGCGGGTGTCTCGGCGCTCCGGGCGCTCCAGATGACGGCGCTCGCGGGCAGCATCCTGGCCGCGCTGGGCGGGTACGCGCTGGCCCGGCGGTTGTCGGGGGAGCTGGGCGGGCTGCTGGCTTGCGGTTTGCTCGCGCTCGATCCGATCGTGTGGTACTCGGGCGTAAATTCACCTGTCCGGACCTACCTGGCCGCAGGCGTCTGCTGGCTGCTCTGTGCCCTGTTGGAACTCTCCGGCGGGCGAATGTCATTTCTCTGGATCAGCGCGGCGCTCCTCGCGCTCGCCGGCGGGTTCCGGCCGGAGCTGCCGGCGTTTTTCGCTGTGCCCTTCCTGGTGGCGGCGCGGCTGGGCGGCGCGCCGTGGCGCAGGATCTTCCTTGCCTGGGCGTTCTCGATGGCTCTGTGCGCGCCCTGGGTCTGGTGGATTGCCGCGAGCTTTGGCTCGCTTTCCCGAATGGTCTATGTATACTATCAATATTTTCTGCACCATGCGTCCACCACCTCGGTTTTTCTGGGGGCGCCCGCCGGGGCCTGGCAAGGGATGTTGCGGGATTCGTTGTTGTGGAACTCCTTGGCGGCGATGGTCACGCTCCTGGCCCTGATTGCTTCTCGAGGCCGTGCCCGGATCGACCGGAGGTTTGCCTGGCTCGCCGGGACTTACTTCGTTCCCGCCCTCATCGTGCAACTGGGAATCCACCAGGCTGCGCCGGACCATTCCCTGGGCACGATTGCCGTCTTGTGGGTTGTGGCGGCTGCGCTGCTGGGAACCGCCCGCGTGTTGTGGGTTCCCGCGCTCGCCGCCATGGCCATGCTGGCCATCAGCTTGGCTCCGCCGCGCACTCTGATGCCGCAACTGGACGTTCTGTCGTTGCGCTCGTTTGCGCAGAGCCAGAGGGCGCTCGATGGGATGATCCGAGACTTGCAGACCGCGCTGCAACCCGGAGATGCCATCGTTGCTCTGGACGACTCCCCGGTAAGCTGGCGCACGCTGGAATATGAATTTCCACAAACCCTCCTCGTTGTGCTTCACGCGGCGGTGGGGTCGAACCCGGCGGATCCGCCGACCGGATGGCAGTTCCTGGGAGGGCGGCTAACCGCCACCGTCGAGCGAGAGGTTGTGTTGACGGGCGTCGAGCGCCTGCACGTTGCTTCAAACCCCGCCGGCCCTCAGCGTCCACTGGTTCGCGACCGGCTGTGCATCGCCTCAAGGTGCGAAGACCGCGGCTGGCGAGTGCAGGTGGCAATCGGAACTCGGAGGGAGCCGGTGTCTTTGCCACCGTACACCTTGCGATTTTGAGGGTCCGACGCAGGAACGGGAGCGAGCCCGAGCCGCTTGCCGATCCGATAAGCGAGCGAGCCGAAAATGGCGGTCCGATCGGCGGTCCCTTGCCGGACCTGGCGGTCGAGCGCTTGCGCCCACGCCGTTCGCTCGGCCAGTTCCGCTTCCGTAGCCCGCGCCTGGCAGACCCAGACCTTCAGATCCGCGCGGAGTTGGTCGGCCTCCGCGTGCAGGCGCTGCAGGTTGGCCGCGAGCTCCGAGCGTTCGGCGTCCAGTCTCAACGCCCACTCGGTCCGCTCGGCAAATTCCGCCTGTAATTCTTCGATAATCCCTTTGAGCCGCTCGATCTCGGCCTCCAGTTGCCGGCCCCACTCGGTCTTGCGGAGGTTCTCGGCCTCCAACTCGCCGAGGATCTCCCGCGCCCGCCGGCTGTCTTCGGCAGCTTGCTGCGCGAGCGCCTGGTGCGCGCGGTGCAAGGCGTCGAGGCTCTCCGTGTTTGCTGGAGCCACTGGTCTTTCTGCTTCAGCTCTTCCCGCAGCAGGGCGATATGCTTCTCTCGTTCCCGCAAAATGTTGCCGGAAAGTGGAATGTAGACGAACGGAACGGAGGGCGGCAGCGGGTGCGCCGAGCAGATCGCTACAAGAAAGTCGGCGGCGCCGGAGTCAGCCGGCCCCACCTCCAGGAACGTCTCTACTTCGGTCACCTCCGGCAGGGAGAAAATCACTGCCTCGGAATGATTCTGCCGGAACACCCGCGCATGAGGGAAATCCGCGGTCAGGGCAGGGCGGAGCTCCTGATAGGCGAGCTCGCGCCCGGCCGCGAAACGGATCAGCTCGCCCGCCGGCACGAGGACGCGCCGGGCTTCGCGCACCAACTCCGGCCGCATCTCGAAGGCCACGACCAGCTCAAAGGAGGCGCTGCGAAACGGCAAGTTGTGGCAGTCCGCGCGCAGCCGATCGA
>JACQDI010000682.1 GCA_016201195.1 Acidobacteriota bacterium
ACCGTCCTGCGCTGCAAGACCTCGCCCAATTCGCTGGAGGCGCGATTCACCAGCGGGGCCGCCTCGACTACCGTGACGGTTTCGGTGACGCTGCCGGGCGCCAGCGTAAAGTCCAAGACAGCCCGCTGGTCGGCGGCGATCGTCACTCCCTTGCGCACCGCTGTCTGGAAGCCCTGCAACTCCACCTGGACCTGGTACTCGCCGGTGGGCAGGAAGGGCAGGTTGTAAACGCCGGTTTCATTGGTCCTCCCGGTTCGCTTGAACCCGGTGGCGGCGTTCTGCACTGTAACCGACGCGCCGGCTATCACGCCGCCGCTGCTGTCGGTCACGGTACCCTGAATAGTTCCGGTGACAACCTGGCCGAAAGCAACACTTGCGGCCAGCAGAAGCAAAACAACGTGTTTCATCGGTTCTCCCCCCTCTCGTGTTCGGAGCCAGGGCCCGAGCCCTGCCGAGCAGTAAAGAATACTCCGTGTTCGGATGTCAACGGGCATTGACCGCTCCCTTGTGGTCGCGGCTCATGGCCGGCATGCCGGGTGGCGAGGAGTTAAAGAAGAAAGCCGGCCCGAAGGCCGGCTTCCTGGAGGTTCGCGGGTTAGGCGACGGTGACGTCTTCGGCCTGGAGACCCTTGGGGCCTTTCTTTACCAGGAACTCAACCTGGGCGCCCTCATCGAGCGAGCGATAGCCGCTCGACTGAATGGCCGAGAAATGCACGAACACATCCTCGCCGCTCTCGCGCTGAATGAAGACAAAGCCTTTGGCCGCGTTGAACCACTTGACAGTACCTTTTTCTTTCATTGAAAACTTCCTTTGTTGTTTGAGCTATTCGAACTCCTGATGCCACGACTACGAACGGTTCCTGTGAAGAGCGGTTCTAAGCGGGAACAGCAGAAGAATCAAACGCAAAACCAGTATAGCACAGAAGAGTCAGAAATCAGGGGTCACCAGCCAGATTTTTTTTCGACAGGTCATGGGCTACAACCCACAGCCTACGACCTGTTTTCCCGGCGCCTCAGACCGCAGCCTTCGGGACGAGCTGGTAGCCGGGATCCACGCGCTGGAAAAAGATCAGGATCTCGTGAATGTCGTAAGGATTGGTGTCCTTGCCCGTAATCGTGTGCTGGAGGACGTCGGCCGCATGCTCGATTCCCTGGTGATCGTCGATATCGACATCCACCAGGTACCTCCCCTGCGCGGCGAACTCGCCCTGGGGGTCCTCGCCAAAGGTTAGTTGCAGGTTTCCGGCCGCGTCGTGGGTCTTGAAGCTGCCGTCGGGATCCACCACCTGGACGTTGGTCCCCTCGAAGCCGTGGAGGGCGCCGGAGACCGAATGAAACCCCTTGCTATTGACCCGGACCAGGTCTCGCAGCGTTCTCGGGGTAAAAGCGAAGATGCGCGCCGGCAGGAACCGGGTGATTCTGTCCACAAAACCGAACACCGGGTTGACGCCGTCGGCGGTTTCTCGCTGCATCTTGGCGTGCAGGTTGAGCAGCCCCGCCCTGGGTTCGTCGCCCAACTCGTTCCAGGCGGCCTCGCTTGCGATTTGAGATCGTTGCAGCACCTGTTGCAGGGCAGCCCATTGGGGCAGTGTCTGGATGTCCGAAAAACCGGGGAAAACAGGGCGGACCTCGTCGGAGTCGACGAAAAAGGTCTCGACGATGCGCCCACTGCCGTCGGCCGGATTGTTCAGGAAGATGCTCTTGAGCCGGTACGTGCGGGGTTTGATCAGCACCTCCGCCAGACCGGTGGGAAAGGCGGGGACCCCGGTGAGTGGGACCGGCGCTCCCCGAAACGAGACATTGAACCGCTGGCTGAGGCTCTTCACTTGTTGGTTAAAAAACGTAATCTCCACTTCGTCGGTAACGGTGTGGCCGTTTACGTCCTGCAAATCGACGAGAACCTGGCTGCGATTGACATCGTTCATAGTCCCTCCGGCAAAAGCGCTCTATATCTGGTGTCACCGTAACAGATTTTGTTTCAGCTTGGCTGCATCTTTTACACTGTGGGCTTCACAACCGTACCACCTGGCCGGTCGAAGCCGACTGGTAGGCGGCCATCAGCACCTCGATGCCTTCGGCGGCGCGGGCGGCGGACATGTCGCTCTCGCGTTTCTGGTCGATGCAGTCGAGGAAGTAGCCCACCTCGTTGGGCATCTCAGGCCCAGAGGGCACCCCAGAGGGCACCCCAGCGGGCACCGCAGCGGGCGCCCCGGCGGGCAGAACGTAGGCTTGCTTGGGACGGGTTTTCACCTCCGCCTGGCCGCTCTTCCAGAAAGCCATGGGGTCGCCGGGGTTGAACGGAGGCGGGGTCCAGGACGGCTCGTCCGAGTAGATCTCGAGGCGCGGTCGGTAAGCGTCGACCAGCAGGCTGCCGCGTGTGCCAACTAGCAATATGCGAGTGGGGCCGGCCATGGGATCGCTCGTCCAGCCGATGCGGCCCGCGGTCAGCGTTGCTGTGATCCCGCCGTCCAGGCCCATGGCGATCATGCCGAAGTCCTCGACGTCGTTGCGGGCGTGCTCGATGAAGAAGTAGTTGGCGGTGACCGCGCGGACAGTGCGCACGCGGCGGTTGGTGAGCCAGGAGATCAGCGCCAGCGAGTAGACGCCGGTGGTGTAGAGTTCGCGCTTGGAATTGACGAAGGTAAAGCGCTGGGGAGGGAATTTCTCGCGGCGCGGGCGGCCGAGCGGGGCGGCGCCGGCGTTGCCCTTGGCGAACAACAGGTCGCAGTGGATGGCGCGCAGCTCGCCCAGCCGCCCCGAGGCGAGGGCCTGGCGGGCCTGCTCGGCCCACGGCGTGCGGACCATGGTGTCCATGTGGCTGCGCACGCCGGCCTTCTGGACGGCGGCGACGATCCTGCGCGCATCGTCGGCGCTGGCGGCCAGGGGCTTGTCCATGTAGATATGCTTGCCGGCACGGGCCACGCGAACAGCGATGCGCCCGCGGCGCTCCGGCTCGGCGCAGATGCTGGCGATCTGTACGTCCGGGCGGGCGAGCGCGGCGTCCAGATCCGGCAGCAACGGGATCCCCACCTCGCGGGCAAACCGCTGGTTCCATTGCAGCCGCTCGGGCGGAACCAGCGTCTCGTCGGTGACACCGATCAGCTTGCATCGCTTGTCGGCGGCAAACAGCGGCGCGTAGTTTTCCTGGTGGGTGCGCCCCCCGGAGACGAGCAGAACGCCGTACATTACGGGGCGACCTCCACCGGGGCTTGGCCAGCCAGGGATTTCTCGATTGCCTGGAGCAGTTTGGCGTTGGCGCGGTCCGCGGGGCGATAGTCGGGTTGATCCTGGTACCGCAGCGTGCCGTGGTTGCCGATGAGCAGCAGGTCGGCAAGCGGCGCCGGGTCGTGCAGAGTGGCCACGCTCACCAGCGCCGTCTGCCCGGCGGCGTATTCAACCAGGGCGGTCACCTGTCCATCGCGGGCGCCGCCCAGGGCATAGACCCGGACCGCCGGAGCGGCAAACCACACCCCCGCCGCGCCGAGGGCCTCTCCCAGCAGGGGCAGCAGCACGCCGTGATCGGCCGAAAGGTGGAAGAAGGCGCGCAGCGAAACCGGAGATCCAATTCGCTTCTGAGCGATGGCTTCCGCAACCGCTTTCTCCAGCCACGCGAAGTAGCTCATGGAAGCGGATATTTTAGCATCGGAAGGCAGAAGACAGAATGTGCGCCCTGACGCCGTTGATAACGGCGCCAAGGAAGTAGCAGACCAACCCGGCAACAAAGACGACAATCACTTGGACAGTGGCCGAACTGGAGTGGAAACCTGCAGCGAGCCCCCGCATGTGCGTGGGGATGATGATGGGTAGGAGTAGGGCAAAAGAGGAGAGAAGGATCAGCCCTGGAAAGAAAAACTCAACAAGAAGTGGGAACGAGAATGGCATCGTGCAAATCCTCAGACGACGATTGTTCCTCCGGCTAACTCTCGGCTAACGACTGGGGCGCTCACCGGCGCGCCGCCTTTGGGCGCGTCCGGTGCAACGCCTTGTCAGGCCCTCGGCCAGCCCAGGAAGACGGGTGAAGCTTTTCAAGAATCCACTGTCGAACTACCGTAGTTTTCTTGACACCCTTGGATCGCGCGATTTTCTTGAGATGCTGAGCTTCTGTGGGCTGCAGGTCGACGCTCAGCGACGTACCCTTTGCGCGTACAAAAACCGGTTGGGCCGCTTCCTCCAGATCCTCTTCAAAGTCTGTCAGATCGTGGGTGTCCCAGAACCTGGCCAATTCTTCAATAGAATCGGTATTCGGCAGCCTTTGCCGTTTTATCGTTTTTTCCATCGGCTGTACCGCTCTTTCTCTTTCCGAGTCATTGGTCGGGCCGTAACGGGGAAACCCTTACCATCGGGAAACTGCGCCCGGTTATCCCTTGCCGTCACTTCGCCGATATTCCGCCAGATATTGGCGGGTTCCCTTTTCAGCGGAGAATGAACGCGCTCGGTCCCCATCCGGAGGGCCGTAGCAGATCCGAAGTTGCTCGGCACTCACCTCGTAGATCCCGCGCAGGGGCGCGCCGACCAGCTCGGGGACGTCACTTTCGGTGAAGCAGACGTCGATCGTCTTAGGGGATCGTGTCGGATCGGTGGCATAGGTACCGCGACGAATGAGCCTCTCACCTCGCCGGACTTCGCACCGACCGTCTGCGAAGGTAAGCGCCACATCGCACAACTCCTCGGTCGGCGTAAGGATTTCCTCCCACGTTGACCATTGCGGCGACCAGGTGCCGGCAACCGAACCTGCGTCCGGTCCGGTCACGGAGCTGTCGTATTGTCGATCAACCATCATGCACACCGTGGAATGACAAGCTTGCTTGCTCGCATACAAGCGGTGTTGCGGTCACCCGGGATAACTCCTGTTTCTCTTGACCAGCGTAAGAACCCCCGCGCTCCGCTTACGACGTAACCGTTGCCGAGCCGCTCGCCGCTGCAACTCCTTAACTGCTAACAACTTCCAGTCCATTTGAGCACCCTCCTCCGCAGCCTCGGGCCGGCCGGTCGGTCAGTCAGCCTAAAACCCCGGTCTCTGCCGACATCGGCCTGCGCAGCCGATCCAGCGGGCTGTGCACCCTCAGCCCGCCACGATGCGTTGGAGTTCTGCATTACGCCTGCCCTTCCAGTAGGTGGCAGGAAACACTCTGGATTAAACCTCAGCTTGGCAGGCGAGTCAAGCAAACCGGCAGGGAACCAACCGAACCCACACGGCAGCACTCGCGCAACGTCGCGGATGGCGGCTCCACGATCCACCACCCACGATCCGCCCCGTGGCATAATGACGCGGTGGTGCTCCTCGAGTCCTCAAGTTCTCCAATCCTCAAATCCGCCGTGGTTTTCCTGCTGGCGATCCGGATGGCGTCCGGTTGGGGGCCGGAGGGGCACAAGATCACCGGGCGGATTGCTGAAAAATACCTCACCTCGCGAGCGAAGCGT
>JACQDI010000683.1 GCA_016201195.1 Acidobacteriota bacterium
CTCGAGCATCCAGTTTCGCGCTGCAAACACATCGTCGTTCTCCCGGTCTCCGTAGTCGATCTGCCGGTAAAACTCCCCGCCATACCCCGTCGACCCCCGATACTCCGGCGCGATCACCGGGTAGCCCAGCTCCACCAGCTCCCGCACGACATTCGCCGCCGAGCTCGAGAAGTTCGCGTGCACCCCGCCGTGCACCAGCACCAGCACCGGGTGCTTCTTCGACTGGTCCAGCTTTTTCGGGATAAAGGTGTAGGCCGGAATGATCAGTGGATTGCCCGCTCCCTGCCCGGTCGGATTCGGAATGTAGCGCGGCGGCGGCCCGGTGAACCGAACCTTATCGACCTCCGCGACATCTCCCAGCTTCTGATACCAAAGCAGATCATCGATGGTCTTCATCAGCAGATCATGCTGATGGTCCCGCTCCCCCCCAGGCCCACCTCGGGGCCCCGGCGGAGCCGGACTCGGCGGAATTGACGGACCCACTGGTGCTATCGGACCCGGCGGCGCCTGAGCCAAACACAGGCCACAGAACAGAATGACAATGACGAAACGCATAGCGCCATTCTATACCCATCCGCGCGCATCCATTCCAGGTGGTACCCCAAATCCGGCCCCTCCCAGGCTGAGGAAAAAGCCCTCCCTCACGAACCCAGAGGGCGCCCCTGCTCGGAAGAATTCGTTGATTCTACGGGAGCTTTCAAGGCCCGCGCGTAAGCCGGCGGCGCTGAAAACGCGTTTTTCAGTAGCCTGCTATAGAGGATCGATGACCCGGATCCCAGCAAAGGCCCGGAAGCGCCGATCGTGCGTCCAGATCTCGGCCGCGCCATTGTCAAAAGCCGTCAGCGCAATTTGGAGGTCGAAAATCCGGGTCCCCTGAACCCCGAGGTCGGAAGCCATTTGCGTGAGCCGCTGCCAAAACCCCTCCGCCGGCATCCACAGTTTCCCACCCGCCTCCACGATCAGAGCCTCGATAAATCTCCTTGCTTGGTCGCCGGTCGAGGCGCCTCCCGCGCTCTCCGGATGCGTCACCACGCTCCAGAATTCCGCCACGCACGGCAACGGGATCCCCCAGCCCTCGGGATTACGGCTTGCCCTCTCAATGGCTCGCCGCGCGCGGCGATGTTCCGGGAGAGCTGCCCGGTGCGCGTAAATGAGCAGATTGGTGTCGATCGCGATCATCGCCGGCGCAGCCACTCGCGCATGGCCGCGCGGTCGGCGACGTCCAGCCCGGGCGGCAGGCCGCCGTTTACGGTTACCCACCGGATGACCCTGCGGCTCGGCCTGTTCGCTTTCTGGGATTTGCCGCCTCCGGCCAGCTCCCGGCGCAAACCCCGCTCGAAAACAGCTCGCAGCGTGCTGCGGGATTCGGCCGCCTCCTTCTTGGCCGCAATAAACAACTCGTCTGGCAGCTCCACGGTGGTTTTCATATGGCTTCCCATATTACCATAAACCCACCCCTTCCGGCCGCGTCCCAAAAGGTCCGCAATCCGTCCGTAACGCGCATCAAGGCTTCGGCAAAAGCGCAACGCGGAGAGGTCCATGCGAAACGCTGCCACACCTGCGGGGTGCATAACCGCTCCTCTGGTCGCGGCTGGGAACCCCGAAGCTGAGCTGCGACCGTAGGGAGCGGTTGCCGGAGGTTGGGCTTACGAACGGATTACGGAAAGGTGCTGGCAAGAAGGGGTATAATTGACCCTCACGATCATGCTTCCCGCAGGAGCAAAACTCGGACCCTACGAGATCCTCGCCCCCCTCGGCGCGGGCGGCATGGGCGAGGTCTACCGCGCCCGCGACCCCCGCCTCGGCCGTGATGTCGCCCTCAAGGTTCTGCCCGAACTGTTCTCCTCCGACCCCGAGCGCATGGCCCGCTTCGGGCGCGAAGCGCAGCTTCTGGCGGGGTTGAACCATCCCAACATTGCCACCCTCCACGGCCTCGAGGAATCCGGCAACACCCGCGCCCTGGTGATGGAGCTGATCGAGGGCCCCACCCTCGCCGAGCGGATCGCCGCTGCCCCTATCCCGCTCGACGACGCCCTCCCCATCGCGCGCCAGATCGCCGAGGCCCTGGAAGCCGCCCACGAGCGCGGCATCGTTCACCGCGACCTGAAGCCCGCCAACATTAAGATCACCCCCGGCGGCGCAGTGAAAGTCCTCGACTTCGGGTTGGCCAAAGCCCTCGACGACGACCCGGGTGGGTCCAACGCGGCGAACTCGCCCACCATGAGCCTGGCCGCCACCCGCGCCGGGGTGATTCTGGGCACAGCGGCCTACATGTCGCCCGAGCAGGCCAAGGGCAAGCCCGTCGACCGCCGCGCCGACATCTGGGCCTTCGGCGTGGTGCTGATGGAGATGCTCACCGGACGGCAGATGTACGCGGGCGAGACGGCGCCGGAAACGCTGGCATCGGTGATGAAGGACGAGCCATCGTGGGACCGCCTGCCAGCCGGCACGCCGCCCGCGATTCACAAGCTTCTGCGCCGCTGCCTGGAAAAGGACCCGCGCCGCCGTTTGCAAGCCATCGGAGAAGCCCGGATCGCCATCGAAGAAGTCCTCAGCGGCTCCGCGTCTCTCCTCTCTCCTCCCCCTGTCTCTCCTCTCCCCGTCTCGTCCCCGCGTCACTCCCCTCGCCTCTGGCCGGGCATTGCTGCCGTCTTGCTGATCCTCGCAGCGGCGGTCTCCTGGGTGCATTTTCGGGAGAGCCCGCCGGCCGAGCGCGTGATCCGTTTTTCGGTTCCGGCGCCGGAGAAAGGGGTGATTCACACCTTCGCCCTTTCGCCGGATGGGCGCTATCTGGCCATCGCCGCCGCGGTCGACGGCAGGCGCCAGCTCCTGGTTCGGGCGGTCGATTCGCTCCAGCCCCAGGCTCTGGCCGGAACCGACGACGCCATCTATCCGTTCTGGTCGCCCGACAGCCGCTATATCGGATTCTTCGCCCAGGCCAAGCTCAAGAAGATCGCGGTCACCGGCGGCCCGGCGCAAACCCTCTGCGATGCAGCGGTCGGGAGGGGCGGTGCGTGGAATCGGGACGGTGTGATCGTCTTCGCTCCCACTCCAAGCGGCGGCTTACAACGCGTATCGGCGGCGGGCGGGGTGCCTGCCCCGGCCACGCAAGCGGAAGCCGGTACCTTCCACCGCTTTCCCGTCTTGCTTCCCGACGGCCGCCACTTCCTCTACCTGGTCAGCGGGACCGCGAATGAGAAGGTCGGCGTGTACCTGGCCTCGCTCGATTCCAAGGCCGTCCGGCGGCTGCTCGCCGACAACTCGAGCGTCGTCTACGTCCCGCCGCCGGCGGGAACCAAAACCGCTTACCTGCTTCTGGTTCGGGAAGGCACGTTGATGGCCCAGCCGTTCGACCCCAAGACCTTCCAGATCACCGGCGACATCTTCCCCGTCGCCGAACAGGTCTCCTTCGGCGCCAATACCAACTACGGGCCCGTCTCCGTTTCCGAAAACGGTGTCCTCGTGTTTCAGACCGGACGCAGTCTCGGGCAGAACCAGCTCGCCTGGTACGATCGCACCGGCAAACCGTTGGGGACGGTGGGAGCGCCGGGCCCCGTTTACGGCTCGGCGCTTTCCCCGGACGAAAAGACTGTCGCCGTGCCACGGTTTGACTCCCGCGGCGCCACCAGCGACATCTGGCTGCACGAGCTGGCGCGCGGCGCCGATACCCGCTTCACTTTCCACGCTTCCGCGCAATTCTACCCGGTGTGGTCCCCGGATGGCCGCAGCATCGTCTTCGCCTCCGATCGAGGCGGCCGCTATGATCTCTATCAGAAGGACGCGAGCGGCGCCGGCCAGGACGAGCTGCTGCTCCGGACCGGCAACACCAAGGCCCCGACCGAGTGGTCTCGCGACGGAAAGCTTCTCCTCTACGCGGAGATCGACCCCAAGACAAAATGGGATCTCTGGGTCTTGCCGCTCGCCGGCGAACGAAAACCCACCCCGTTCCTGCAGACCGAGTTCAACGAGGTGGAGGCGCAGCTTTCCCCTGGCCCAGAGGGCGCCCCCCGCTGGATCGCCTATGCCTCCGATGAGTCGGGCCGCTTCGAAGTGTACGTGCGTCCGTTTCCTTCCGGGGCGGGCAAATGGAAAGTCTCCATCACCGGCGGCGCCCAGCCCCGGTGGAGCCGCGACGGCAAGGAGCTGTTCTACGTGTCGCTCGAATCGAAGCTGATGGCCGCGCCGGTGAAAGGGCTCTCCGGTTCCCGTCCCGCCTTCGAGGCCGGCGCGCCCCAGCCACTCTTCGAGACCCGCCTTCCCGGCCTGCCTCCAGGTGTGTATGCCTTTCTCTACGAGGTCGCCGCCGATGGCAAGCGCTTCCTGGTGAACATCAGCGTCGGAGAGACCGGCCGCGACGCTCCGCTGACCGTGGTGGTGAACTGGCTAAAAGCAGTAGGCGGCAGACAGTAAATCACCAAATCACCAAATCAAAAAATCACCAAAATCACTTCGGATATTCCATCGTCACGGGGTCCGGCAGCGGCAGCCTCTCGATCTTCCCCAGCTTCTCAA
>JACQDI010000045.1 GCA_016201195.1 Acidobacteriota bacterium
GAGCTGGTGGAGCTGGGCTACCCGGTGATCGCGCCGGAGTATCGGGGGTCGACGGGGTATGGCGGGGAGTTTTACCGGCAGATCGACTACGGAGACCGGGAGAACGACGATGTGTTTGCAGCGCGAAACTGGATGCTCGAGCGGTACGAGTGGCTGGACTCGAAGCGCGTGGGGATTTTGGGGTGGAGCCACGGGGGAATGATCACGCTGATGAATATCTTCGAGCACCCGGAGGCGTACGCGGTGGCGTACGCGGGGGTGCCGGTGAGCGACCTGGTGGCGCGGATGGGGTACAAGGGCGACCGGTATCGGCGGATCTTCTCGGATCCGTCGCACATTGGGAAGTCGGCGGAGGCGAACGTGGCGGAATACCGGAGGAGATCGCCGGTGTGGAACGCGCATAAGCTGCAGACGCCGCTGCTGGTCCACACGAATACCAATGATGAGGACGTGAATGTGCTGGAGGTGGAGAGCTTGATCCGGGCATTGAAGGCGGAGGGGAAGAAGTTCGAGTACAAGATTTACCAGGGCGCGCCGGGAGGGCACGCCTTCAATCGGCTCGATACGAAGCTGGCCCGGGAGTCGCGGGCCGAGGTCTATCAGTTCCTGGCGAAGTACCTGAAACCGTGAGGGGGGCGCACATGCGAGCTAGAGTAGCGGTGGCGGTATTGGCGGGGGTCGGGGGAGTCGCCTGGATGGCAGGCGGGCGAGCAATGCTTCAGGCGCCGGTCGAGTCGGCTGCTACGGCGGCGTTCCGGGTGAGGCTCGGGGCGGCGGATCGGGTGGCGCGAGACTGGAGCGGGACACTCGACGCAGTTGGCGGTGAGGTGGTTGGGTTGCGGCTGTGGAGGCCGCGCCCGGGCGATGTGGTGCAAGGCAAGACGGCGTGGAAGACGGCGACCCGCGTGGGGTCGGTGTTCCAGAGGAGACCCTGGGAAGAGGAAGTGATCGAGCCGGCGAGGCCGCCGATCCTGGTTCCGGGGCTGATCGTGGATGTGAAGCAGGCGAAGGCGGTGAATTTTACCACGCCGCAGGGAACGTTCCGCGTGGATGTGGATGCGCTCCAGACGGCGCGGCCGGTGAGTTTGCTCGGGGGCAGCGTGTTGGTGGACCGCGTCCCGGCCGCGCAACTGATGCCGGCAAGCGGGTATCAGAACGACTTTCCAGCGGCGCTGGCGGGGACGGATGGAGAGCTGTGGACGGCGTGGGTGGCTTACCGTAACGGGGCCGACGAGGTGATGGCCAGGCGGTTTGACGGGAAAGCGTGGGGTCCGGCGCGGGCGGTGAGCGAGAGGGCGGGCGATTACTTTCTGGTCAAGCTGGGGCGCGACAAGCAGGGGCGAGTCTGGGCGGTGTGGTCGGCGCAGGTGGACGGAAACTGGGACCTGTACGGGCGGAGTTTTGACGGGCGGTTGTGGGGGGCGACGACGCGGCTCACCGAGGACGCGCAGCCGGACATTTATCACAACCTGGCCACGGACGCGAAGGGAAACCTGTGGCTGGTGTGGCAAGGGTTCCGGAAGGGGAAGTCGGACATTTTTGCGCGGCGGTACGACGGGGCGAAGTGGGGTGCCGCCGAGCAGGTTTCGACCTCGCCGGCCAACGACTGGGAGCCGGCCGTCGCGGCGGATGCAGCCGGGCGGGTGTACGTGGCCTGGGACAGCTACGACGCGGGCAACTATGACGTGGTCATGCGCAGCTATGCGGACGGCCGGTGGTCGGAGGTAATGCCCGTGGCGGCGACGCCGAAGTTCGAGGCGCACGTGAGCCTGGCCTGCGATGAGAGCGGGCGCCTGTGGGCGGCGTGGAACGAGGCCGGGATCCACTGGGGAAAGGACACCGGGTTCCTGGTGCGGCCGAACGAGGGGAGCCGTCTCTATCAGTGGCGGTCGATCGGGGTGGCGGTGTACGCGGGCGGGCAGTGGATGGAGCCGCCGCGGCCGGTGGCGGTAGAGAGCGGCTACGACGACCTCCCTCAGCTCGTGAACGACGGCAAGCGGATGTGGCTGTTCTGGCGGAAGAGGTTCTTGCGGATCCAGGACACGCCGAGCACGACTCCGGCGCATCGGGCGGCGTGGGAGATTCGGGGGAAGTACTACGACGGGGAAAGGTGGAGTGAGGCGGTGGAGCTGCCTGCGAGCCAGGGACGCGA
>JACQDI010000046.1 GCA_016201195.1 Acidobacteriota bacterium
ACCGGCGACGGCGGCCCGGCCCGCGAGGCGCTGCTCAACGGCCCCAAAGGCATCTCCATCGCCCCCGATGGCGGCGTGTTCATTGCTGATACGGAAAACCACACCATTCGCCGCATCGATGTCAAAAAGGGAACCATCGAAACCGTGGCCGGAACCGGCGCCCGCGCCGACGGCCCCGACGGCGCACCCCGCTCCTGCGGCCTGGCCCGCCCCCACGGCATCTTCGTCGACAGTAAAGGCGTTGTGTACATCGGGGACAGCGAGAACCACCGCATTCGAGAATTGGGGAAAATTGCTGCCCCACAGGGGCTATAATCCGCAGAATGCCCGGCGGAAAAAGTTACAAGTGGTGGGTGATCGGGATGCTGTGGTTCGTGTGCTTTTTCAACTACGCGGACCGGCAGGCGATCTTCTCGGTGTTCCCCCTGCTCAAGTCGGAGATGAAGCTGAGCGACGTGCAGCTCGGTGTGGTCGGCGCGTCGTTCATGTGGGTGTACGCGCTGGCAGCGCCGCTGGCCGGGCTGGTCGGGGACCGCCTCGAGCGCAAGACCATCATTCTGGGCGGGCTGATTTTCTGGTCGCTCATCACCATCGCCACCGCGCTTTCCCGCACCTACTGGCACTTGGTGTTGTTTCGCGCCGTCGAGGGCCTGGGCGAGGCGTTCTACTTCCCCGCCTCCATGTCGCTGGTCAGCGATTATCACGGCCGGGACACGCGGTCGCGCGCCATGTCGATCCATCAATCGAGTGTCTACGCGGGCACCATCGCCGGCGGGACGGTGGCCGGATTTCTCGGCCAGCACTACGGCTGGCGATCGAGCTTCTACCTGTTCGGGTCGCTGGGGGTGCTGCTGGGGATAGCTCTGTTCGCCCTGCTGCGCGAGCCGGCGCGCGGCCAGGCCGACCAGACAACCCCGGCTCCGTTCGCCGGCGGCGTGCGCGCTGCGCTCGCGGATATCTTCCGCAACCCCATGGTCGCCATCCTGATGGCGGTCTTCATCGGCGCCAACTTCGTGGCCATGATCTTCCTCACTTGGATGCCGTCGTTTCTTTACCGCAAATTCGGGATGAGCCTGGCCATGGCCGGCCTGAGCGCCACGGCATACTTGCAGGTCGCCTCGGTGCTCGGCGTGATCACCGGCGGCGTGGTGGCCGACCGGCTGGCCAGACGCCATCGCGACGGGCGCATGCGAACGCAAGCCATCGGGCTGCTGGCCGGCGCGTCGTTCATTTTTCTGACCGGATGGACGCTCTCGGTGCCCGTGCTGATTCTCGCCATGTCCGCTTTCGGGTACTTCAAAGGCCTATACGACGCGAACCTGTGGGCCTCGCTCTACGACGTGGTGCCGGTCGAGCGCCGCGCCACCGCCGTCGGCCTGATGAATTCCATCGGCTGGCTGGGAGGGGGCGTGGCCCCGGTAGCCATCGCGGCCGCCTCCCAACGCTTCGGCATGAGCGCCTGCCTGAGCGCCAACTCCGCGATTTACGTAATGTGCGGCCTCCTGCTCGTCGCCGGTGCCAGAGCCTATATGCGGCCACCGATACGAGAATGTCCCGCCCCACCTGCCCCACCACGGCGGTGAGACCGGAAACCTCAGGGGGTCTATCCTGAAGAGCCCAGTTCTTCCCCCGAAAACGGCAATCTGCGAATGCGGAGCCGGCCCGATCGAAAAACGGCAACACATCCGATCATCAAGTCAGGCTCCAGCAATGCCATGCTGGGGAGCAGGATTTCGATGTAATCTTCGGCCCGAAGCAGATCGGGGTCTCGGAAGAGGATGAACGAAGGGCGGCTGGCTCCCTGGGCGGCGAGAATGGCGCTGAAGTCCGTATCCGTCGAGACGACAATCCGGTCCTCGTCAAATGCTCTTGCCAGAATGTGCTCGTCCTTTGCCGTTTGCATTCCGTATTCTCGGACGTGTCTCGCGTCATGTCCGCGCTCGCGAAGCAGCGTGGCGACGCGCGGCGGGAGGGCGTTGTCGATCAGGAACTTCAAGCTGAGTGAGGTAGGAGCAGCAGTTCCCGTTCCAGGGTCGAAGCCGCAGCGAAGCGCAGACATTCGCGGATATCCTCGACCTCGAGATCGGGGTACTCAGACAGGATCTCATTCTCGGTCATGCCGCCAGCCAGCAATCGCAGTACGGTGGCCACCGGAATGCGCAGACGACGCACGCACGGGACCCCGCCCATCTGTGCAGGATCAACCGTGATGCGTTCGAAGTGTTTCATTGTTGCCATTGGCTATTGTCGCAAAGGACCCGAATTCAGGCAAGCGGCCACTGTAAACCCAATCCAGCACGGGGGCACGGTTCCAGCAGCAAACAAACGAAACGTAGACACCTGCTGAGCCAGAATGATGCCGCAATGGAAGCGGCCCGTCGCCATCCAATCCGTGTGGATCTCATGGAAGTCTGCGACGTTGAACGAATACAATGCGCGGCCTTGAACTGTTGCCAGGCTGAGGTGGTCTTCGTCCTTCTTGCGAATCATGCCGGCATCGGCGGCGGTGAGTACGTCAATGGCGCGCGATCGGAGACCACGAACAAGGTCGGCGTCCATCGCGTCCTCGTCGATATAGAGTCGAAGGCGACTCACGATTTCGCCGATGTCCGCAAGATTTCTTCTGACACCGTTTCTTCGTTTGCGATGTCGCTGTCAATCTCGTCGCGGTTGGCGTGGTAATACGCCAGAGCAGCATGGATCTGGGCAAGCGTAAGGTGCTCGATCCTGGCGGCAATCTCCTCGGGAGTCAGGCCCAGATTGTGCCACCCGGCAATCCGCCGAACAGTAACCCCCGTGCCGGCGATGCAAGGTCGTCCCTTGCGGATCTCCGGCGATCGCTCGATCAGGGTTCCAATGTCAACAATGGTCGCCATGCCCGTCCCCGTCCACTCTTAGTATAGACCGTCCTCCGTGAATCTGGTGGGAAGAGGCGTTGGGCTCTAACAGGACGAGCACACTAAACGGAAAGGGCCGTTTGACTGGAGCGAGCCGGCGCGCGCCCAGGCCGACCAGACGGCCCCGGCCCCGTTCGCCGGCGGCGTGCGCGCTGCGCTCGCGGACATCTTCCGCAATCCGATGGTCGCCATCCTGATGGCGGTCTTCATCGAAGAGGCCGCGGGAGCCCTGGGAGCCCTGCTGTTGCTTAGCTGATATACTTAGAGGTCCACCATGGCGAACAAACCAATCTCGGTTCTGACATTTCTTTCGGCGATCATGATTCTCGGGATCGTATCCGGCCTACTGCCGGCGCAGGGCCCGCTTCCTGGCCGCGGGCCTGGGAGCAGCGTTGTAGTTGAGCCGGACACTGTTTACTTCACCAAGGCGGGCAATGAAACGACGCTGACTCGCACTGTGCAGGTCCGTCAAGTCGGACCTCCTGGGCCCTCCCCGCTGGCGGTCACCACGGCAGTGACCAGCGTTTCCGGTGGCAGTTGGCTCACCGTGAGCCCGTTGAGCGGCAGCACCCTCACCCTTACCGCTACTCCCGGTAATCTTCAAGCGGGTCTTTATGAAGCCAAGGTAACGGTTACCCCTTCCGGGCCAGGCGCGACTTCTCAAACGATCTCTGCTTTTCTGCGGATCATCAGCGCTCCGCCCGCTCCGGGTGGGCCAGGCGCAGCGCCCGGCATCATCGTCCGTCCAAGTTCCCTGTCACTTCGCATGACGCAAGGCGGCGCCAACCCCGAACCCAAGACCTTGAACTTGTCAAGCCCCACCGGCGGCGCTTCCTTCACCTGGACGGCAAGCCGGACGGTTACGACCCCGCCAGGAGGCGCCTGGCTTCAGATCGCCAACACCTCAGGGTCCGGACAGGGCCTCATCAATGTGTCGGCAAACGGATCCGGATTAGCCGTGGGACAATACGCCGGGACAATCACGATGAGCAGCGGAAGCTCCAACGTCCAGGTCCCGGTCACGCTCGAAGTCGCCAGCCAGGGAAGCACCCAAGGCCAGACGGCCACGGCTTTGGTCATCTCGCCGCGAGCGTTTAATTTTATTGTCCTCCCGGGAGCGCCTCCGCCGGCTCCGAAAACGTTGCGGATTAAGACGACCCGCAGCACGCCCGTGACTTGGACCGCGATGGTTTCGCCCGCAAGCTGCAACTGGCTCTCTGTCTCGCCGACAAGTGGCACGACCCCGACCACCCCGCCGACCGGTGGCACGGTTTGGGCGACGACTCAACTCTCCGTCACTCCGGGCACGCTCGGGCGAGGCACCTACGAGTGCAGTGTCAAAGTTACCGGTGGAGGGGCAACCGAAACGGCCCGGGTATTTCTGCGGATCCTCGGCCCGGCTGGCGCGACACCGACCACCGGAGCGTCAGGGACTACAGGCTCTTCGGCTGTGCAAATAACACCGCCTGTCATCGAGTTTTCGAGCACGGGTGGAACGGTCTCGCCAGCCTCGGTGACCGTAAAGCTTAATTCCAGGGTGAGCGGCTTGACCTTTGCCGCTTCTGCCAGCACCGCCCAGGGCGGACCCTGGTTGAACATCTCATTCACCTCGAACACCATCCCGGGGACAATTCTTGTCACCGCGACATCCGGGAGTCTGACGCCCGGTATTTACACCGGCCTGATTACCCTGAACATATCGGGCTCCGTGATCGAACAGCGCTTGATCCTGGTTACTCTGAGAGTGTCCGCCCCCGGAGCGACCCCGCAATTGATCGTTCGACCCGCAGCGGTTGCTTTCCAGGCGACGAAAGGTGGCGCGAATCCCGCCCCCGCGCAGGTCATGCTGGAAGCGCGCGGCGCCACCAGCATTCCCTACCAGGCCACAGTTTCCACCGCCAGCGGAGGCCCCTGGCTTTCGGTGAGCCCGGCCACCGGAACGGCGCCGCAAAACGTGACCATAAACGTGAACATTACAGGCTTGGCGGCGGGCAGGTACACTGGCGTGGTGGTCTTTCAGGCCACTGGCAGCCAAGGCGCGATTCCGGCGACCCTGAATGTCGTGCTGACGGTCATGGCCCCTCCCGGCCTAACCGCAGCGAGCCTGGTGGCAGCCGAAACCGGATTGTTCGGTTTGTTCCTGGACCCGCCGGCGGACTTCATTGCCACTGCGAATTCGCCAGCCGCGGTGGGCGTGGTGGTGATCGACACGAGCGGCAATCCCGTCGAAGGCGCCGAGGTGACGGTCACTTCCAGCGGCGACGAACCACCGTTTACGCTGGAACCCATCGGCGGCGGAACCTACACCGGCGTGTTCCGAAGCCTGAGAGGAGGCCCGGTATCGCTGACCGCTACGGCGACGAGCGACGGCGGGGCGTCGGTGGACTTTGGAACAGGCGGCGATGTGGAGGGCGCTGCGCAGCCGGCGCCGCTGATCTTCCAGGAAGGTATTGTCAGTGCTGCTAACTTCGCTCCCGGCGCGACGCCCCTGGCGCCTGGATCGATTCTCAGCCTCCTCGGCAAGAACCTCACGGCCTCCACCCTGGTTGCCTCCACATTGCCGCTGCCGAGACAACTCGGGGGCGTGAAGGTTCTGGTAGTGGGCATGGAGGCGCCGCTCATATCGGTGGTGGCTGGGCAGGACTTCGATCAAATCAACTTCCAGGCGCCGGTGGAACTCGCAGCGCTGAGCCGTGCCGACGTGGTCGTTTCCAACAATGGTGTCCTGAGCAACCCTGAGGGGATCAGCATCGCGCCCAGCGTGCCGGGCATTTTCACGAGCAACCAGCAGGGGACCGGCCCTGCTGCCACCCTGCATGCTGATTTCGCCTTAGTGACTCCGGCCCGACCAGCTCGGTCGGGTGAAACGATCCTGCTGTTTGCGACCGGGCTGGGTGAAGTCCGGCCTGCCTCCCGAACGGGCGAGCC
>JACQDI010000089.1 GCA_016201195.1 Acidobacteriota bacterium
ACCACTTGCGCGTCGCGGTCCACGTTAAACAGGATGCGCCACGCGCCGACGCGGGACTTGCGCGTCGCGCCCCGCTCCTTGAGTGGCGACGACAGCCGTGGGTCAAATGGATCCTCAGCGAGTTGATGGAAGCGCGCCCGGACCCGACGTTCTGTCGGTCGGTCCATTCGGTCGAGGAGCTTCTCAACCTCGTGCGCCAGGGTGATGTGGTAGCTCACAGACCGCGTTCGCGCTCGTACTGCTCCAGCGGCTTGACGCGGCCGGCTTGAATGTCGGCGAGACCGCGGTGCAGGGAAGCCAATGCTTCGGCGTCAAGAGGCTCCCCGCCGGCATCTGCCGCGTCACGAAGGTCCTCTAGAATCTGCCGCGCCAGTTCAGCCTGGTCGTCCGGCAGTTCATCGACCATCCGATGCAGCACTTCCTTGGTGGTCATCATGTACTCCTGCTGCTATGGTAGCAAACCCAGCCGGTTTGAGGCTCGAAGCTCCAGGCGCACAGGTGCCCAGGCGCAGGCCGAACGGCATTTTGCGGCCGAGGCCGGCCGAGGTGATCTGGCCAAAGGTGCGGAGGCCCGATCGCGCGGTGACAAGATCGCTGGAAAAGCCGGCAGCGTGGCCGATAGGCGGGCCCACAACCCGCAACCAGTCCCCTGCGCCGCACCGAAACTTCCTCGCGGTCCAGTACGTCTCAGCCTACAAATGAAGACGCTCCTGTTGCTGGCCGCCGCCGGACCGCTCCTGGCCCAATCCTGGTTTCCTCGCCACAATTTTACGGTCGGCGTGGGCGCTGGGCGCCCCCAGGCCGAGCTGGCCGGACCGTTTACCGACAGCCCCGGCATGTCGTTCGGCTACGGCTATCGGTTTCACCGCTACCTGCAAGCCGATGTCGGCCTGGACTCGGTATTCGGGGCAGCCCGGGTCAACGATTACCTGACCACTGACTTCGGCGACCGGCGCATCCGCGATTACCAGTTCCTGATCCCCTTCGGCGCGCGGGCCATCCTGCCCCTGGAACACGGGCGCTTCCTGATCTCCGGCGGAGGCGGCGGGGTCCACATGCGCTACACCGAGCTGCTCAGCCAGCCCAGCACTTACTTCCGCCTCGATTGTCGGGTGTGCAGTTCCCGCAGCGGCTGGGGCTACTACGGCCTGGTCGGGGCCGCCGTTGCCGTCGACCGCCAGCAGCACTTCCGTTTCGGGGTGACCTCCAAGGTCTACCAGGGCCATACCGACGGCGATCCGCTCGGGAACGTCCCCGGCGTCCGCACCAGAGATCGGTGGGTCAACGTGTTTGGGGAGTTCGGGGTCAGCTTCTAACCAGGCATCACATATACCCAGCCTTGGCAGCCAGTGCCGCCCCCAAGGCCATCTCGCTCGTGATCTCCTTGAAGCCGGCCAACATCACCGAGGAATCCGACCCACAGACCAGGAACCGCGCCCCACGCTCGGCGGCCTTCTTGAGCTGCTTGGCATTGCCCATGTGGATGCCCGGAGCGATACCTGCCTGGTCGCAGGCGGCCACCACCCGGTCAAAGGCCGTCCAGAAGATCGGGTCGTCGAACTGCCCGGGGATGCCCAGGGAAATCGAGAGGTCAAACGGCCCGATCATGAGGGCGTCGGCCCCGTGGACGGCCGCGATGTCGAACACCGCATCCACGCACTCCTTGCTCTCCACCTGGAGGATGACCATGGTCTCGCGGTTGGCCGAATCCATCTCCGCCCGCGCCCCGGCGTACTGGTAATCATTGATGATGCCGCGCAGGCCGTAGCCCCGGCTGCCCTGCGGCGTGAACTTCATGGCGTCGACTACCGCCCGGGCCTGCTCCACCGAGCCGATGCGGGGGGCGACGATACCCATGGCCCCCACGTCCAGCAGCCGGGCAATCAGGAAATACTCGGCCTGCGTCACCCGCACCAGCGGGATCACGTCGGCGCCGCGCCCCGCCCGAACCAGGGTCTGGATGTCCCGGTAGCTGGGTACGGAGTGCTCCGTGTCGATGAAGAAAAAATCGAGGCCCGCGGCCTTGAAGATGGTCACGATCTCGGGCGAGGTGTGGTCGGTCACGCAGGTACCGAGCACGCGTCCGCCAGCCTTCAGTTTGTGCTTGATGGTGTTGGTTTGCATGGCGAACTACTCTTGTACCACACTGGAAGCCACCGAGACACTGAGGCACATCGTGGTGGTGAACAATCCCGCTGGGCCGACGCCGGATGCGCAGACACTCTGCCCTTTTCAGGGGCCGGCGGCGGGACTGCCGCTCAGGCAGGGACAGAGGCGACTCGCGGGGGCGCTCGCGGCGGGAGCCCGTGGCCAGCGCCTCCAGTGCCAAGCAGGCAGCGGTCAATCCGCTCCCGTTCCAGACGCAGTTCCTGAATCATGTCCGAAAGTCTTACGGAGGCGATTTTGACCTTGCTTTTCAGCCGGCCAAACCGGACACGATCGCAGTCAACCCCTGATAAATGCGTGATTTTCTTAACTTGTTCCCCAGTTTTTTCTTGACATGGCGCGAAAAGAGCATACTATGTCTGTAAAGAAGGTCTTATGCAGAAACTCCGGGGAGCGAGCCCGGGAGTGCCGCAAAAGCATCTTCGCATCCTCGCGGTTGACGACAACCCGGCCATCGGCCGCCTCCTGCAGCACATCCTGACCACGGAAAAGGCGCTGCGCGCAAGCGAGGAGGGCTTCCGTTTGCTGGTCCAGCAGGTCAACGAGTACGCGATCCTCTTGTTGGATCACTACGGATACGTGGCCAGTTGGAACCTGGGAGCAGAGCGCATGAAGGGCTGTCCCGCAGATGAGATTCTCGGGCAGCACGTCTCGCGGTTCTACTGCCACGAGGACATCGCCCTTGGCAAGCCACAAAAAGCCCTGAGAGCTGCGGCCAAAGAAGGCAGAGTTATCGATGAGTCGTGGCGAGCAGGAAAGGGCGGGTCGCGTTTTGGGGTAAGCGTGCGCATCAGTGAAAAACTGAACTCAACGCTAGACATCGATGCGCTGATGGACTCGCTGGTGATCCCGTTCAGCATTGAGGCAAAACTGGGGCGATTTGGAAGGGCACGTGCCCACAAATCCGGGACATGGCAGAAGCCATGCGGGGCAGTGTTGGCAAATCAAGTCAGGGGCGCATTCAAAGGGAGCAACATGGGATTTTCACAAAGGTTCTGTTACGCTCTCCCCAAAAACAGGGACGCTATGAAACTGGATATCTTACTGCAAGAGTTACACGCCGAGAGGCGATGGCTGGAGTGCTTGATCACCGCCTTGGAGGCCGCTGCGCACGCTCCCGATCTCGCCGAGCCACTGGCCACCCGCCTTAACCATATCGCATCCGGGGGGCGGGTGGGGAACCTCCCGCCGGAGAAGAAGGCCGAGTTGGAGAGGCTGGCCCGCCGGGTCCGCCGAGTCGCCACGCGCCGTTCCCCGCCCCCCGCCCCCGGCCCGCGGTTGGTTCACCGCAAGCCCCGAACGGGCGGCGGAGAATCGGACTAGAGTGTCCGGCGCCGTATCGCAGCGCGTATCCCGGATCGAGGAGCCACTCCAGGATCCGGCGCAGCAGCAAGGCGGTTCTCGCCGTCCGCAAGCTGGCGGGGGGATCGCCACCCACGCCCGAGGCTTTCACGCCAACACGCCACTCGAAAAGCCGGTTTCGAGTAAAGGCACCGAGGTCGCCCAGCATCTGAGTTTGAGGGGGCCAGCTTTGTCTTCCGGGTAGTGATACCACCCCTATTATCCCGGATTTCCGTTTTGGGCGCGACAGACTTAACCTTCTGATTCTTTCCGACGTCTTTATCCATGCGGGTTCCGACACGAGGAACCCGCCACGGAGGACACACACCCAGTGGGTGAGAAACCAACCAAGCCGTTGCAGCTAGGTTTCAACGGGTTCCTTGAAGGTCGCTTTCCAAGGGTCGCGCGTGACCTCTGACGGAGGCCTGCTTCTGGTCCGCGAGTTGGACGAACACCTGGGCATGACTCAACTCATCGCACAGCACTTGACTGACCCACGGGGGACGAACACCCGGCTGCCCCTGGCCGACTTGCTGCGGCAGTCCGTGTACAGCCGGTTGGCGGGTTACGAAGACGTGAACGATGCCGAGCGTCTGTCCCAAGATCCGACCTTCCGGCTGATCGGTTCGGAGAAGACCTGGCTGTCGTGCGGTTCTACAACAAGCGGGGAACAGTGCATCAAGGAAGGCAAGCAGGCGACGCACTGGACCCGGCGGTCGTGCCGTCGATTCCGGGCCAATGAAGTACGCTTGCAGTTGAGCGTGCTGGCCTACGACCTGGGCAACCTGTGGCGGCGGCTGGTGAAGACCGGCGGCCGGTTGGTGAAGCATGCCCGGTACTACTGGCTGCTGCTGGCCGAGGGGCATCTGACGCG
>JACQDI010000697.1 GCA_016201195.1 Acidobacteriota bacterium
GGCTGGTATTTCGACGCCAAGCGCTCCGGCGACAACATCGTCGAGCAGGCTTGCCACATCATCGATATCTACAACTGGGTGATGCAGACGCATCCGCTGCGCGCCTACGGATCGGGCGGCATCAACCTCTACAAGGACCAGCCAGCCGGGCGCACCACCATGGACAACTACACGGTAATCTACGAGTTCCCGGGCAACGTGCGGTTCAGCTTCAGCCACATCTATTTCGATCCGCCGAACTTCACCGGCATCCAGGAGCGCGTGTTCGGTTCGGAGGGGGCGATCGAGCTGCCGAAAGGCTTGTTCTACAGCCGCACCGAGAAGGGCCCAGGCGGCGCCCCGCCACGAAAAATTCCGATCGAGGGCGAAGGTGAGGACATGAACCTCCGCTCGGTGGCCGCGTTCTTCGACAACGCCCGCGCCCGAAAGCAGCCGCTCAACAACGCCGACTCCGCCCGCATTTCAACGCTGACCGCCATCCTGGGCCGCACGTCGATTTACGAGAAGCGCGTGGTGGAGTGGTCCGAAGTGGACTTGTAAGAAAAGGCGCACGCAAAGACGCAAAGGAGGCCAAGACCGCAAAGGTTTTCTTGGCGTCCTTTGCCTCCTTGGCGTCTTTGCGTGCGCTTTTCAGGTGTTCCGAATCAGGACCATCACGTCTCGAGCCGCGACTCGCCGCGCGTAGAGGTCGGCTGTCCCGAGCGCGACGCCGAGCATCTTCAGGTAAACAAAAAGCTGCTGCTTGTGGTTAATGAGGTGCTCCAGGTTGCCGAGCAGCAGGGTGAGCAGCGCTTCGCCCTCCGGCACGAACACGGTGGGGATCCGGCGGGCGAGGTCGTGGTCGGTGAGGACCGCGAAGCCCCCCTCGACGTGCCGCATGTAATCGCGAATGCGCTCGCGGGCTTCCTCGGCGCCGCAGCGATGGTTCACCGGCCTCTCGCGCAGCGCGGCGAAATGCGCCAGCCGCTGCGGCTCGGCCGCGTACAACACGGCGCAGAATCCGGCCAGGCAATCGAGCAGGTGTCCCAGCAGCTCGCCAAGCGGCCGCGCGCCGGGCCAACCCGGCTGCCAGTCGATCGTCCCCGGCGGGATCAGCCCCAGCAGGTGCTCGCTCCGCTCTACTTGCTCTCGGAGTTTGGTCAGAATCTGTTCGGAAAGAATGTCCACAGCACAATCTTGACACCCCCGAAGCGGAGTTCTGAAAGTGCCATATATATGTTATTATGGCGCTGTGAAGCGGACCACCATTTTCCTGCCCGACGAGCTACACGAGCGATTGCGGAGAGAGGCCTTTCGCAATCGCGTGAGCATGGCGAAGTTGATTCGGTCGCGCTTGGCCAGCCAACCTGTCTCCCGCAAGACGCCAAACCCCCGGGTCGACCCTTTGCTGGAGGTGGAAGGGATCATACACGACGGGACCCTGGCCGAAGGAATCGATGAAGCCCTCTACGGGATTTGACCCGCCTCGACTCTTCATCGACACCTGGGGATGGCTAGTGCTTGCAGATGCGAGCCACCCAGCCCACCCACAAGCGATCCGCCTTCGCAGACGCCAGACCGATCTCGGTCGGGCTCTGGTGACGACCGAGTACGTCTTGGACGAAATGATTACGCGTCTCTATGCGAGCAGCCCTTTTGCCCAAGCTGAGCGGTTCTGCGACGGAGTTTTTCAGGAGCAACGGCTGGGCTTACTCGCAGTGGAACCCATTACCCCCGAACGCTTCCAGAAGGCGTATCAGCTTCGCTTACGGTATCGTGACAAGCCGAGCATTTCCTTCACCGACCTGACCAGCTTCGCCGTCATGCGCGAATTTGGGATTCGTCACGCCCTGACGGCCGATCAGCACTTCGTCCAGGCCCACCTCGGTCTTCAGATCCTGCCCTAGCTCCGCCGCCGGCGGAACACCGCCTTCAGCAGCGGCGGGGTCATTAGCGTAGTCAACATCACCATGAACACCATCGCCGAAAACGTGGTCGGGGAAAACAGGGGATGGCCGTTGAGCAGCAGGGTGCTGCCGATGCCGGCGAAGATCAGGCCCACCTCGCCGCGCGGGATCATGCCCACCCCCACGGCGAGGCGGTCGATGCCGGGCTCCAGCACGCCGAGGCCGCACACCTGCTTGCCGATCACCGCGGCCAACGTAACCAGCGCCGCGAAGCCGATCACCGGCCAGGAGGCAAAGCCCCGCAGATCGACGTGCAGGCCCATCAGCACGAAGAACACGGGGACGATCAGCGTGTTGATCGGAAACAGCAGCTCCTCGACCCGCCGCTCGCCGCGGTCCAGAAACGGCCGGAAGTGGACCGGATCGAGCACTACGCCCGCGGCGAAGGCGCCTACGATAGGGGCCAGACCCACCAAGCCGGCCACGGTGGCCACCACGAAGCAAAAGCAGATGCACACAGCCAGCAACACCCCGGGGACTCGCAGCCGCGCCGCGTACCCGAACAGACGCGGGGCAAGGAACCGGCCGGCGACGACCGCGCCAATCAGAAACAGGCAAGCCTTGGCGATGATCCACAGCGCGCCGGCCCAGGAAACGCCTCCCGATCCGGCCGCAGCCGTCACCAGGCCGCTCACCAGGGCCAGCACCACCAGCCCGATCACGTCATCGGCGACCGCCGCCCCCAGGATGATCTGCGCCTCTTTGGTTTGTGCCGCGCCGAGATCCTTGAGCACCCGCGCCGTAATACCTACGCTGGTGGCGGTGAGCGTCGCCCCCACGAACAGATGCGTCAGCCACCCCGCGCCCCCCAGAAGCCAAGAGGAAACCAGGAATCCCAGCACCATGGGGGTGGCCACGCCCAGGAACGCCACCACCAGCGACGACCACCCCACCGCCATCAGCTCTTCGAGGTCCGACTCCAGACCCACCTCGAACAGCAGCAGGATCACCCCGATCTCGGCCACGACGCCGATCGCCACATTGGTCTTGAGCGGCTCGAGCGCGGTGATCCCCACCAGGCCCAGGTTGCCGAGCGTCATTCCGATCACCAGCTCGCCCAGCACCGGCGGCTGCCCGATCCGGCTGAACACCTCGCCGCCGAGCTTGGCGGCCACCAGGATCACCGCCAGCGTCATCATGGACTCGCGGACCAGCTCAGCCATGTTCGCTACCGGAGCACCAGCTTCGAGACGTCCACCTGGGGCGGCGGGAATTGGGGATCCATCCCTTCGAGTTTGTCAACGATGGCGCCGGCGACGGCGTAGTTGCGGAACCACTTGCGGTTGGCGGGGATCACGTACCAGGGCGCCCACTCGGTCGAGCACTCGCTCAGCGCGTCTTCAAACGCCTCCTGGTAGTCGTTCCACCGCTCCCGCTCGGCGAAATCGGCCTCGCTCAGCTTCCAGTGCTTGTCGGGATCGTCCAGGCGCTCCTGGAAACGCTGGCGCTGCTCATCTTTAGAGACGTGCAGGAAGAACTTCAGAATCTCGGCGCCGCTGTCCACCAGGTGCTTCTCGAAGTTGTTGATGTGCTCGTAGCGCCCCTTCCATACCGATTTGGGAACCAGCTTATGGACCCGCGCGATGAGCACGTCCTCGTAATGAGAGCGATTGAAGATGACGATCTCGCCCTGCGCCGGCGTGACCCGGTGGATGCGCCAGAGAAAGTCCCGCTCCGCCTCCATCCCCGCCGGCTTCTTAAAACTGGCCACGCGGCAGGACTGCGGGTTGAGTCCCGACATGACGTGCTTGATGGTGCCGTCCTTGCCGCCGGCGTCCATGGCTTGCAGCACGATCAGCAGCGACCGCCGATGCTCGGCCCAGAGCCGCTCCTGCAACACGGCCATGCGCTTCAGGTCCTTGGCCAGCGTGTCCGCGAGCTTGGGGTCGTCGGGATAAGGGTTGTCGTGGTAATCCGGGTCGAAGTCCTTCAGCCGGACCTTGGCTCCGGGCTCGATCCGGAGCGGTTGTTTCGAATTCTTCGACACTAAGCGGCCTCAGGCTTGCGCTCAGCGGTCAGCTTTCTATGTTCGCGGGCGATGCCGACTGCCAGAAGCAGCCAAACCATCACCATGACGATATTGAAGACGGCGAGCCTCCTCACCCCCAAGCTCAGAATACCGACGCCCACGAACACGGTCAGGCTCGATAGCACGTCCCCGAACCGCACGCAGAACGTGTCCACCGCCTGCTTTGCCTTGTACTTTGCCTCGCGGCTGGTGGGCAGGAACACCGCGTGCCGCACTGTGTTCATCAGGGAATAATCGGTGCTGTTTTCGAGGATCTTGGCGATGCGGATGTAAGCAAATATCGGAACAGCAGCGATCAGCGAGTAGCTCGACAGCGAGATCAATGGCAGCACGAACAAAGCCCCGCGCACGCCAACATACTTAAAGATGCGGGAAACCAGGAAAAACTGAATCAGCACCCCGAGCAGGTTCTGCCAGAACTGGAAACTGGCGGAATAACTCCCGAGCAGCTTCAGTTCGGAAAGGCCGCCGGCCGTACCGCTTGCCACCGCTTGCTGCGCCGCCCGGGAGAAGACCTTATCGCGCATGTACTCGCCATTGGTGTTAACCAGATTCAGCGTCAGCACCAACAGGGCGATGAGCAGCAGGTAGCGCTGCCGGAAGACCAGTTGGAAGGCGCCGTCTCGGGCCAGGGGCTGCTCGACCTGCCGCAGCACGGCGGCATCTTTGGTGCGACCTTTTTCGCGGTAATGCACGAGGTTCGTCAGTATCAGGCAGACCAGCAGTATGGCCGCAGCCACCAGCATCATGGCGTACACGCCCAGCGGCTTGACGAGCAGCGCTGCGATGCCCGAGCCCGCGACGGCCCCGACCGACGCCCCCACACCGACAATCGCAAACAGCCGCTTGCCCTGTTCGGGCGTGTACAGGTCATTGGCAAACGACCAGAGCTGCGCGACCACCATCACGTTGAAGATGCTGGCCCAGACGAAAAAGGCAATGCCCAGCGGCAAATTGGCCTTGCTGAGCAGGAAAAAAATGAGCAGGTTGGAGGTGAAGAACAGGAACACCGAATTGATCAGCCGGATGCGATTCACCTTGCTGGCAAACGCGCCGTAGGCCGGCACAAGAAACAGCAGCAGCACGGCCTGGAATCCGCTGCTATAGCTCTTCAGCTCCGCGCCTCCGCCGGCCAGGATCAGCGCCTCTCGCACCGGCTTGATGATGTAGTAAGCGGTGAGCAGAAGGAACAGGTTCGCCGTCAGCAGCAGAACGGTCACGCTCTCGCGCGCCTGAACCTCCGCCACGACGCTCAGAAGGTGGTCGAGCCAGGTTCTTTCACCCATCGAAGCAGGCAATGTTGCTGTCGCCATGGCAGTCGCCCCTTTCCACACCCACGCGGCAAGCTACGATATTATGAGAAGCCTAGACTATCAAGAGGCCTCCGGGAGTGCAACCGTGCTGGCAGCGCAACTGTTGGGAATCCGCGACTTGCGTGTATCAGAGCTTCCGCCGCCGCCGGATCCGGGTCCGGGGGAGGTGCAAGTCCGCGTCTCAGCCGTGGGCATTTGCGGCTCCGATCTGCACTATTACCTGGAAGGCGGCATGGGCGATGTCGGCTGCACGTTTCCCATGATTCTGGGCCATGAGCCGACCGGCCAGGTGCTGCGATTGGGTGCCGGCGTAAGCGGCCTCGATCCTGGCCGGCTTGCCGCA